>NZ_JBIQNC010000120.1:0-14591 GCF_044462705.1 Xenophilus sp. | reverse complement strand
AGATCTCGCCCCAGCCGGCGGCGCCGTCCTCGTCCTCCACGCGCACGAACACGGCGGGCCGGTCGTGCATCACGCCGAAGGAGGTGCGCACCGGCGTCTTCACGGGGTAGCGGAAGACGTGCGCCTCGACGCGGGCGACGGCGATCGGCGTGGAGTCGTCGGTCATGGCTTGAGGTTCATCTCGACGTGGATGGCGTCGCCGCGGTAGGTGACTTCGCCCAGGTAGATCACGCGGCCGGTCTCGTCGCGGAACACGCGCCGCACCTCGGCCACCGGCGCATTGACCGGCACGCCCAGCAGGCGGGCCACTTCCAGGTCGGCCGTGCCGATGGTCAGCACCTGGTGCGCGTGGGCGATGGTCACGCTCTTCATCGAGGTCAGGATCGGGATCACCGTCTCGTCGCGGAAGCGCTTCGGGCTGCGGCGGAAGATGCGCTCGTCCAGGTGGATGTTGATCACGCAGTAGGGCTGGCCGTCGCGCGAGTGCACGCGCCGCATGAAGACGTAGCGCTCGGCGGGCGTGCCTTCGTCCGGGCGCAGCGCGGGGGCGGCGGTCGATTCGTCGATGTTGACGATCTGCGGCTCGGTGTCGCGGTACATGCGCGCCAGCGCGTCGAGCGTGGTCACCACGCTCAGCCAGCGCTCGTTGGCGGGCCTGCCGGTGACGAAGGTGCCGCGGCCCTGCTGCGGCGACACCAGAGCGTCGCGCGCCAGCAGCTCGATGGCCTGGCGCATGGTGACGCGTGCCACGCCGAACTCGGCGCCCAGTTCTTCCAGCGAGGGCAGGCGATGACCCTGGGGCCACAGCCCGCGCGCGATGCGCTGGCGCAGCACGTCGGCCACCTGCAGGTAGCGCGGAATGGGGCTGTCGGAGAAGGGGGGCGTGTTCACGAGACGGTGCAGGTTATTTGTATATATCTAAACGTCTGGTCTATAGTACGACCAAACCATCCGGGCAGCCACCCCCTGCTCGAACACAGTTCCCATCGGAGACGTCTTCCATGCCGAGCCGGCCGGCCGCCTTGCGCATCCTCCTGATTCTCGCCCCCTGGGCGCTGCTGCTCCTGCTGTGGTACGGGGTGCGCGCGAGCGGCCTGGTCAACCCGGCGCTGGTGCCGGCGCCGCACCAGGTGGCGGCCAAGTTCGCCGAACTGGCCCGCGGCCGCCTGCCGGGCGACGTGTGGATGTCCACCCAGCGCGTGTTCATCGGGGTGACGCTGGGCACGCTACTGGCGGTGCCGGTGGGCTTCTGCCTGGGCTGGTACAGGGGGCTGCGCAGCTTCGTCGATCCGGTGATCAACTTCTTCCGCGCGCTGCCGCCGATCGCGCTGATCCCGCTGGTGATCGTGTACTTCGGCATCGGCGAGGCGGCCAAGACGGTGATCCTGTTCTACGCCTCCTTCTTCGCCGGCGTGATCGTGATGTACGAGGGCATCGCGCAGATCAGCCCGATCTTCGTGCGGGTGGCGCGCACCCTGGGCGCCAACGATTTCGAGATCTTCGCCAAGGTGATCGTGCCGCTGACGGTGCCGCACATCCTCACGGCGGTGCGCGTGGCGCTGGGCGTGGCCTGGGCCACGCTGGTGGCCTCGGAGCTGATCGCCGCGCAGCAGGGCCTGGGCGCGCTGATCCAGGACGCCTCGTCCTTCTTCCAGCTCGACATCATCTACGTGGGCATCATCTGCATCGGCTTCATCGCGCTGGTCATGGACCTGCTGCTGCGCGCGCTGAGCCGCCGCCTGGTGGCCTGGCAGGACCGCATCGCATGAACACGGCCCAACCGACCGACGCGCCGGTGCGCGTCTCCTTCCGCGACGTGATGGTGGAGTTCCCCACCGCACAGGGCCCGATGCGGGTGCTGGACGGCGTCTCGCTGGACATCCGCCAGGGCGAGTTCGTCTCGGTCATCGGCCCCTCGGGCTGCGGCAAGACGACGCTGATGAACATCCTGGGCGGCTTCGTGCAGCCCACCGCCGGCCAGGTGCTGCTGGACGGCAGGCCGGTGCAGGAGCCGGGCCCCGACCGCGGCGTGATCTTCCAGGAGTACGGCGTCTTCCCCTGGCTCACCGTCCGGCAGAACATCGCCTTCGGCCTCAACCTGGCGGGCAACAAGGTGCCGAAGTCCGAGCACAAGGGCATCGTCGAGCGCTACATGGGCCTCATGGGCCTCTCGGACTTCGCCGACCACTTCCCCAAGCACCTGTCGGGCGGCATGCGCCAGCGCCTGGCGATCGCGCGGGCCTACGCGGTGCGCCCGCAGTTCCTGCTGATGGACGAGCCCTTCGGCGCGCTCGATGCGCAGACGCGCAGCGCCATGCAGGACCTGCTGCTGCAGGTGCTGCAGACCGAGGGCAAGACGGTGATGCTGATCACGCACTCGGTGGACGAGGCGATCTACCTGTCTTCGCGCATCGTGGTGGTGACGGCGCGGCCGGCGCGCATCCGCACCGTGATCGACGTGCCCTTCGGCTACCCGCGCGCCGAGAACGTGCACGAAGACCCGCGCTTCGCCGCCCTGCGCGCGCAGATCCGCGAGCTCGTCATGCAGGAGTACGCGGCGCAGGCACGCCAGGCCGTGCGCCTGTCGGATTGATCGATGCACCCCATTTCAAACAGGAGACACCTCATGCCCATCCAGCGCAGAAGCTTCATCCGCCACACCGCCGCGGCCACGGCCGCCCTCGGCATCGGGCTGCCCGCCCTCGCGCAGTCGCGCACCAAGGTCAAGGTCGGCTACCTGCACACGCCGGCCGTGGACGGCCAGATGTGGCTCGGCATCCAGTCCGGCAGCTTCGCCAAACAGGGCCTGGAGCTGGAGCCGGTGCTCTTCACCACCGGGCTGGAGCTCTTCCAGGCCATGATCGGCGGCAGCCTGGACGTGCTGGCCACGGGCGCGGTGCTGTCCAACTTCCCGGCGCGCGGGCAGGGCAAGGTCTTCCTGATCAACGACATCGAGTACGCCACGGCGCAGCTGTGGGTGCGCGGCGATGCCGGCATCAACAGCATCGCCGACCTCAAGGGCAAGCAGATCTCCACCACCACCGGCACCACGGCGCACGTGTTCCTCGACCGGGCGCTGCGCTCGGCGGGGCTCGATCCGACGAAGGACGTGCGCCTGGTCAACCAGCGCATGTCGGAGGCGGTGACCTCGCTGATCTCCGGCGCGGTGCCGGCCGTGGCGCTGTGGGCCCCCTTCGACTCGGTGGTGCGCGGCAAGCTGCCCGGCGCGCGCAAGATCGTCGATGCCTCGGCCTTCTTCCCGCAGGCCGCCATCGTCGGCGGCTGGGCGGCGCGCAACGATTACTACGAGAAGAACAAGGCCGTGCTCTCCAGGCTCATCGCCGGCTGGCTGCCGGCCAACGAGCAGATCGTCGCCAACCCCGACGCCGCGGCCGAGCAGCTGCAGAAGACGCAGTACAAGGACGTTCCGCTGGCCGAGTTCAAGGAGCAGTTCAAGGCTTCCAAGTACTACTCCGCCGCCGAGTGGCGCGCGAAGTACGCCGACGGCACCGTCACTGGCTGGCTGCAGCAGGTGACGGACTTCTTCGTCCAGACGGCGAACATCCCCAATGCACTGAAGGCGCAGCAGTACTTCGATCCGTCGTTGTTCACCGGGCAGGTGAAGGCATGAAGCGGCGAACCTTTGCTGGATGGGCGGCCGCCGCGGCCTGGCTGGGCGCATCGCGGTCGATGGCCGCGGGCTACCCGGAGCGGGCGGTGCGCGTGGTCGTGGCCTGGCCGGGCGGCGGCCTGGTGGACATCCCGGCCCGGCTGGCGGCCGAGCACCTGCAGAAGACGATGGGCCAGCCCTTCGTGGTCGACAACAAGCCGGGCGCCGGCGGCAACCTCGGTGCCGACGTGGTCGCGAAGGCGCCGGCCGACGGGTACACGCTGCTGGTGACGACGAGCGCCATCGCCATCAACCGCGCGCTGGGCATGCCCATGCCCTTCGACCTGTTCAAGGACTTCGAGCCCGTGGCCTCCCTGGCGCATGCGCCGCTGATCCTCGTGACGCATCCGGGGCTGGGCGTCGATTCGGTCGACGCGCTGATCCGCATGGCGCGCGCCAGGCCGGGGCAGCTCAGCTATGCCTCGGCGGGCAACGGCAGCCCGGGCCACCTCGCCGGCGAATGGTTCAAGTCGGCGGCGAAGATCCAGGCGGTGCACGTGCCGTACAAGGGCGCGCCACCGGCCATGGTCGACCAGGTCGCCGGCCGCGTGAACTACCACTTCGCCAACGCGGCGGTGGCGCTGCCCCAGATCCAGGCCGGCAAGCTGCGGCCGCTCGCCGTCGCCAGCACGAAGCGCCTGAAGCTGCTGCCCGACGTGCCGACCATGATCGAGTCCGGCGTGCCGGACTTCGACGCCGACCAGTGGATCGGGATGCTGGCGCCGCGCGGAACGCCCAGGCCGGTCGTGGATGCGCTGGCCGCCGAGATCGGGCGCGGCTTCGCCGGCGCCGCGGTCGAGGCGAATTTCGGGCGCAGCGGCCTGTCCGTGGCCGCGGCGCAGGACCCGGCGCGCTTCGCGCAGGAGATGCGCGCGGACGCCCAGCGCTGGGAGCGCATCGTGCGGCAGGCCGGCATCAAGGCCGAGTGACCATGAAGACCATCTTCGTCCTCTTCGATTCCCTGGTCCGCAACGCGCTCGGCTGTTATGGCGGCAGCGCGATCCCCACGCCCTCGTTCTCGCGCTTCGCGGAGCGGTCCGTCGTCTTCGACACGCACTTCGTCGGCAGCCTGCCCTGCATGCCCGCGCGGCGCGAGATGCACACCGGGCGCCTGAACTTCCTGCACCGCAGCTGGGGGCCGCTGGAGCCCTTCGACCAGTCCTTCGCGGCGCTGCTGACGCAGGCCGGCGTGCACACCCACCTGGTCTCCGACCACTACCACTACTGGGAGGACGGGGGCGCCACGTACCACAACCGCTACAGCACCTGGGAGTTCGTGCGCGGGCAGGAGTGGGACAAGTGGAAGGCGATGGTGCAGCCGCCGCTGGAGCGCTTCCGCACGCAATACCACGCCATGCAGCAGCCCGCCGGCCCGGCCGACGGCCGCCTGCAGGCGATGGTCAACCGGGAGTTCATGCGCGACGAGGCGGACTACTGCTGCCCCCGCACCTTCGCGGCCGGCTTCGAGTTCCTCGACGCCAACCGCGGCGCCGACAACTGGCTGCTGCACCTGGAGTGCTTCGACCCGCACGAGCCCTTCCATGCGCCGCGGCGCTTCCGCGAGGCCTTCCCCACGGGCTACCGCGGTCCCATCCTCGACTGGCCGCGCTACAAGCGCTGCGCCGAGTCGCCGGAGGAGATCGCCGAGCTGCGCGCCAACTACGCCGCGCTGATCAGCATGTGCGACGCGTACTTCGGGCGCCTGCTCGACTACATGGACCGGCACGACATGTGGAAGGACACGGCGCTCGTGCTGACTACCGACCACGGCTTCCTGCTCGCGGAGCACGACTGGTGGGGCAAGAACCGCATGCCCTTCTTCAACGAGATCGCGCACATCCCGCTGATGATCCACCACCCGGCGCACGCGTCGAAGGCCGGCCAGCGGCGCCGGGCGCTCACGCAGACCGTCGACCTGATGCCGACGCTGCTGTCGATGCACGGCGTGGCCGCGCCCGCGACCTGCGAGGGCCACGACCTGCTGCCGCTGCTCGACGGCGACGGCCGGCTGCGCGACGTGGCGCTCTACGGGATGTTCGGCGCCGGCACCAACGCGACCGACGGCCGCTACACCTACTTCCTCTACCCCGAGGACATGACGCGGCAGATGCTGTACGAGTACACGCTGATGCCGATGCACCTGAAGTCGATGTTCCACGTCGACGAACTGCGCGGCGCGCAACTGTCGCCGCCGTTCTCCTTCACGCAGGGCGTTCCCGTGCTGAAGGTGCCGGCGCGGCGCAACGACAAGGGCCAGCCGACCGGGCACCAGGGGCAGGGCGGGGGCTACGAGGACACCACCACCGTGCTCTACGACCTGCAGGGCGACTACGAGCAGGCGCGGCCCTTCCGCGATGCGCAGATCGAGGCGCGCCTGCAGGCGGCGATGGCCGAGGTGATGCGCCGCAACGACGCGCCGCCGGAGGCCTTCACCCGCCTGGGCCTGCCGCAGCCATGAGCGGTGTGGACCACATCATCGTCGGCGCCGGCTCGGCCGGCTGCGTGCTGGCCAACCGGCTCAGCGCCGCCGGCCGCCGCGTGCTGCTGCTGGAGGCCGGCGGCGCGGGCGGGCACTTCTGGCTCAGGCTGCCGGTGGGCTACTTCCGCTCGATCTACGACCCGCGCTTCTCCTGGCAGTTCGAGGTCGAGCCGCAGTCCGAGACGGCCAACCGCAGCATCGTCTGGCCGCGCGGCCGGGTGCTGGGCGGCTCCAGCGCGATCAACGGGCTGATCTACATCCGCGGGCAGCACGCCGACTTCGACGACTGGGCGCGCGCCGGCGCCGAGGGCTGGGGCTACCGCGACGTGCTGCCCTTCTTCCGGAAGTCGGAGCGCTACGCGGGCGGCGAGAGCGAATACCACGGCGGATCGGGCGAGCTGTGCGTCTCGGACCTGCGCAACGACCATCCCTACTGCACGGCGTGGCTGGAGGCCGGTGCGCAGGCGGGCTATCCGGCCAGCGACGACTTCAACGGCGCGCGCGACGAGGGCCTGGGCACCTACCAGCTCACGCTGCGCGGCCACTGGCGCTGCGACGCGGCCACCGCCTTCCTCAAGCCGGCGCTGGCGCGGCCGAACTTGCAGGTGAAGACCGGCGTGCACGTGACGCGGGTGATCGTCGAGGGCGGCCGCGCCACCGGCGTGGAGTGGCTCGAGGGCGGGCGGCTGCACCAGGCCCGGGCCGAGGGCGACGTGATCCTCGCCGCCGGCGCATTGCAGAGCCCGCAGCTGCTGCAGCTCTCCGGCATCGGCCCGGCCGACGCACTGCGCCGCCACGGCATCGTGGTGCAGGTGGACGCGCCCGAGGTCGGTGCCAACCTGCAGGACCACTACCAGGCCCGCGTGATCGTCAAGCTGCGCGAGCGCATGTCGCTGAACGACCAGGTGCGCAGCCCGCTGGGCCTGGCGCGCATGGGGGCGCAGTGGCTGTTCGGCCAGCGCGGTCCGCTCACCGTGGGCGCCGGGCAGGTCGGCGGCATGGTGCGCACGGCGGTCGCCAAGGACGCGCGCGCCGACGTGCTGTTCAACGTGATGCCGCTGTCGGTGGACAAGCCGGGCGACGCGCTGCACGGCTTCTCGGGCTTCTCGGCGTCGGCCGCGCAGTGCCGTCCGGAATCGCGCGGCACGGTCTCGCTGCGCTCGGCCGATCCGCTGGCGCCGCCGCGCATCGTCGCCAACTACCTCACCGAGCCGCACGACATCCGCGTGCTGGTCGAGGGCCTGAAGATGCTGCGCGAGATCTACGCGCAGCCGGCCTTCCGCGACCTGGTCACCGGCGTCGAGTACCTGCCGGGCAACGATCTGCGCGCCGACGAGGCGCTGGCGCAGTTCGCCCGCGCCAAGGGCGGCACGGTCTTCCACCCGGTCGGCACCTGCCGCATGGGCGGCGACGCACGCTCGGTGGTGGACGCGGATCTGCGCGTGCGCGGCGTCGATGGGCTGCGCGTGATCGACGCCTCGGTGATGCCGACCATGACTTCGGCCAACACCAACGCGGCGGCGATCCTGATCGGCGAGAAGGGCGCCGACCTCGTGCTGCGCGGCTGAGGGGCCGCTGTCAGTTGGTCTGGGCCAACTGTTCGAGGATGGCCGGATTCTCGAGGGTGGAGGTGTCCTGCGTGATCGCCTCGCCCTTGGCGATGGAGCGCAGCAGGCGCCGCATGATCTTGCCGCTGCGCGTCTTGGGCAGGTTGTCGCCGAAGCGGATGTCCTTGGGCTTGGCGATCGGGCCGATCTCCTTGGCCACCCAGTTGCGCAGTTCGTTGGCGATGGCCTTGGCCTCCTCGCCGGTCGGGCGCGGACGCTTGAGCACGACGAAGGCACAGATCGCCTCGCCGGTGGTGTCGTCGGGGCGGCCCACCACCGCGGCCTCGGCCACCAGGTCGGTCTTGGCGACCAGGGCCGATTCGATCTCCATCGTGCCCATGCGGTGGCCGCTGACGTTCAGCACGTCGTCGATGCGGCCGGTGATGGTGAAGTAGCCCGTCTTCGCGTCGCGGATCGCGCCGTCGCCGGCCAGGTAGTAGCGGCCCTGGAACTCCTCGGGGAAGTAGCCCTTCCTGAAGCGCTCCGGGTTGCCCCAGATGGTCCGGATCATCGCTGGCCAGGGCCGCTTGACCACCAGGATGCCGCCCTGGCCCCAGGGCAGCTCGTTGCCCGTCTCGTCCACCACCGCGGCGGCGATACCGGGGAAGGGCAGGGTGCACGAGCCCGGCACCAGCGCCGTGGCGCCCGGCAGCGGCGTGATCATGTGCGCGCCGGTCTCGGTTTGCCAGAAGGTGTCGACGATGGGGCAGCGGCCGCCGCCCACGTGCCGGTGGTACCACTCCCAGGCAGCCGGGTTGATCGGCTCGCCCACCGAGCCGAGGATGCGCAGGCTCGACAGGTCGTACTGCTTCGGGTGCGCCGCCTCGTTGGCCTCGGCCGCCTTGATGAGCGAGCGGATGGCGGTGGGCGCGGTGTAGAACACCGTCACGCCGTGGTCCTGGATCATCTTCCAGAAGCGCCCGGCGTCCGGGTACGTGGGCACGCCCTCGAAGACCACCTGCGTCGCACCCAGCGCCAGCGGGCCGTAGGCGATGTAGGTGTGGCCCGTCACCCAGCCGATGTCGGCGGTGCACCAGAACACGTCCTCGGGCTTCAGGTCGAAGGTCCAGGCGCAGCTCAGCGCGGCCTGCAGCAGGTAGCCGCCGGTGGCGTGCTGCACGCCCTTGGGCGTGCCGGTGGAGCCGGAGGTGTAGAGCAGGAAGAGCGGGTGCTCCGCCTCCACCCACTCGGGTTCGCACTGCTCGCTCTGGCCGTCGGCCAGCTCGGCCAGCCACAGGTCGCGCGGCGCCTGGAAGGGCACCGCCGCGCCGGTGCGCCGCGCCACCAGCACGTGGCGCACGCTGGCGCAGCCGCCCTGGGCCAGCGCCTCGTCGACGATGGCTTTCAGCGGCAGCTGCTTGCCGCCGCGCACCTGCTGGTCGGCGGTGATGACGAGGCTGGCGCCGGTGTCGGCGATGCGGTCGCGCAGCGCATGGGCCGAGAAGCCGCCGAACACCACCGAGTGGATGGCGCCGATGCGCGCGCAGGCCTGCATGGCGGCCACGCCGTCGACCGACATCGCCATGTAGATCACCACCCGGTCGCCCTTCTTCACGCCCAGCGATTTCAGGGCGTTGGCGATGCGGTTCACGCGCGCCAGCAGCTCGCGGTAGCTGACGCGGGTGACGGCGCCGTCGTCGGCCTCGAAGACGATGGCCGTCTTGTCGCCCAGGCCGCGCTCGATGTTGCGCTCCAGGCAGTTCCAGCTCGCGTTGAGCGTGCCGTCGTTGAACCATTCGAAGAAGGGCGCGCGGCTGTCGTCCAGCACGCGGGTGAAGGGCTGCTTCCAGCCGACGAACTCGCGCGCCAGCCGGCCCCAGAAGGCCTGCGGGTCGGCGTCGGCCTCGGCCGCCAGCGCGTCGTAGGCGGCGCGGCCGGCCACGCGGGCGGTGCGGGCCAGCTCGGCCGGCGGGTCGTACGTGCGTTGGGTCGGGAGGGTGTCGCTCATGGTCTGTCTCCGGGGGTGGATGGGGCTCACTCGATGGCGCGGGCCGACTGCACGCGCTCGCGCAACACGAACTTCTGGATCTTGCCGGTGGAGGTCTTGGGCAGCTCGCCGAACACGATGCGCTTGGGCAGCTTGAACCGCGCCAGCAGCGGCCGGCAGAAGTCCAGCAGCTCGGCCTCGTCCACGCTCGCGCCGGGCTTGAGTTCGACGAAGGCGCAGGGCACCTCGCCCCACTTCTCGTCGGGCAGCGCGACCACGGCGGCAGTCATCACGGCGGGGTGGTGGTGCAGCGCGTCCTCCACCTCGATGGAGGAGATGTTCTCGCCGCCGGAGATGATCACGTCCTTGCTGCGGTCGGTGATCTTCACGTAGCCGTCCGGGTGCAGCACGCCCAGGTCGCCGGTGTGGAACCAGCCGCCGGCGAAGGCCTCCTCGGTGGCCGTCGGGTTCTTCAGGTAGCCCTTCATCACCGCGTTGCCGCGGAAGAAGATCTCGCCGATGGTCTCGCCGTCGGCGGGCACCGGCTGCAGGGTCTGCGGGTCCAGCACCGTCACCGCTTCCTGCAGCGGGTAGGGCACGCCCTGGCGGCCGTTCATGCGGGCGCGCTCCACCGGCGGCAGGTCCTGCCACTCGGGCTTCTTGGCGCACACGGCGGAGGGGCCGTACACCTCCGTCAGTCCGTAGACGTGCGTGATGGCGATGCCCGCGGCCTCGCAGCCTTCGATCACCGCCGCGGGCGGCGCGGCGCCGGCCACCAGGCCCTGCACGGTGTGGCCGATGCCCTCGCGCAGCGCGGGCGGCGCGGCGATCAGCAGGCTGTAGACGATGGGCGCGCCGCACAGGTGCGTGATGCGGTGCTCGCGGATGAGCGGGAAGATGAGGGCCGGGTCCACCTTGCGCAGGCACACGCTGGTGCAGGCCATCAGCGCCGTGGTCCAGGGGAAGCACCAGCCGTTGCAGTGGAACATGGGCAGCGTCCACAGGTAGACGGCGCCGTCGGGCAGGTTCCAGGCCAGCGCGTTGCTGGCGGCGTTGAGGTACGCGCCCCGGTGGTGCGTGACGACGCCCTTGGGGTTGCCGGTGGTGCCGCTGGTGTAGTTGAGGGCGATGGCGTTCCACTCGTCCGAAGGCGGCTGCCAGTCGAACGCCGGGTCGCCCTGCGCGAGGAAGTCCTCGTAGCCGATCTCGCCCAGCCGCGCGCCCTCGGGGGCGGTGTCGTCCTCCACTTCGATCACCAGCGGCCGGTGTGCGCCCAGCGCGCTCAGCGCCTGGCCGACAGCGCCGGCGTACTCGCGGTCGGTCAGCAGCACCTTGGCCTCGCCGTGCTGCAGCATGAAGGCGATGGCCTGGGCGTCCAGCCGGGTGTTCAGGGTGTTGAGCACGGCGCCCGTCATCGGCACGCCGAAGTGCGCCTCGTACATGGCGGGCACATTGGGCAGCATGCAGGCCACGGTGTCGCCCGGTCCCACGCCGTGCGCCGCCAGCGCGCCGGCCAGGCGGCGGCAGCGGGCGTAGGTCTCTGCCCAGCTCTGGCGGCGCCCGCCGTAGACCAGCGCGGTGCGCTGCGGATGCACGTGCGCCGCCCGCGCGATGAACGACAGCGGCGTCAGCGCCACGAAGTTGGCCGGGTTGCGGTCCAGCCCCAGGTCGTACGGATTGATGCGCGTCAAATTTGTCTCCTGCACCGTTGTGCCGACAATGGATGGCGCGAGGATGGCGTACGAAGATTGCAGGAGAGGCACCTGAATATGACGAATGTTTGCAACCTCGCCGGACAGGACGCGGCCGGCGCCCCCGCGCCGCTGGAGCGCTACCTGACGCTGCAGACCGGCCTGGACATGCTGGAGCAGGGCCTGTCGATCTTCGATGCCGACCTGCGCCTGGTGGCCTGGAACCGCGCCTACGTGAAGCTGCTGGAATTCCCGGAGGAGATGGCCTGGCTGGGTGCCCCTTTCCGCAGCTTCATCGAGTACAACGCCCGCCGCGGCGACTACGGCCCCGGCGACCCGGAGCAGCAGGTGGCCGAACGCATCGCCGCCGCGCGCACCTTCACGCCGCACGACATCGAGCGCGTGCGGCCCGACGGCACGGTGCTGCGCATCCGCGGCCAGCCGGTGCCGGGCCACGGCTTCGTGACGCTGTACTCCGACGTGACCGAGCGCCGCCGCGCGGAGGCCACCATCCGCCGCCAGAACGCCGAGCTGGAAAGCCGCGTCGCCGAGCGCACCGCCGAGCTGCAGCAGAGCGAGGAGCGGGTGCGGCTCGTCATGGACTCCATCCCCGCCCTGGTGGCGTACTTCGACCGCCAGCGCGTGTACCGCTACCTCAACCGCGGCTACCGCGACTGGTTCGGCGTGGACACCGCCCGGCCCGAGACGGTGAGCGCGCGCCGCTTCCTGGGCGAGGCGGTGTATGCCATCGTGCGGCCCCACGTGCGGCGCGCGATGGCCGGCGAGGCGCAGAGCTTCACCTACGAACTGACCACCCTCGGCGGCGAGCGGCGCCTGGTCCGCACCTCCTTCGCGCCCGAGATCGCCGAGGACGGCAGCGTGGCCGGCTGCTTCGAGCTGACCTTCGACATCACCGAGCAGCGCCGCGCGCAGGCGCTGGTGGCGCGCGCGCAGAAGCTCGAATCGCTGGGCCACCTGACGGGCGGCCTGGCGCACGACTTCAACAACATCCTCACGGTGGTGATCGGCAACCTCGACGCGCTGGCCCAGGCCCGCCCGCAGGACGAGGCCGTGCCGGAATACGTGCAGCCCGCGCTGGACGCCGCGCGCCGCGGCGCCGAGCTGGTGCGCGCGCTGCTGAGCTTCGCGCGGCGCCAGCCGCTGCAGGCGGCCTCGGTGCACGTCGGTGCGCTGGTCGACACGGTGGCCCGGCTGGTGCGCCACTCGCTGCCCGAGACGCTGACGCTCGCGGTGGACGCCGCCCCGGCGCCGCTGTGGACCTGGATCGACGCCACGCTGCTGGAGCAGGCGCTGATCAACCTCGTGCTCAACGCGCGCGACGCCACCGGGCCGCTGG
The DNA here is from genome assembly GCF_044462705.1 of Xenophilus sp. Taxonomy (NCBI): domain Bacteria; kingdom Pseudomonadati; phylum Pseudomonadota; class Betaproteobacteria; order Burkholderiales; family Comamonadaceae; genus Xenophilus; species Xenophilus sp. The sequence continues at coordinate 1,860 of NZ_JBIQNC010000120.1, read as the reverse complement.
GCCGCATCACCCTGCGCGCCCGCGCCGCGCACCTGGACGCCGCGCACGCCACGCCGCTGCAGATGTCGCCCGGCGACTGCGTGCGCATCGAGGTGGAGGACGACGGCGCCGGCATGGACGCCGCGACCGTGGCGCGCGTCTTCGAGCCCTTCTTCACCACCAAGCAGCCCGGCAGCGGCACCGGCCTGGGCATGTCGGTGGTGTACGGCTTCATCCGCCAGTCGGGCGGCGCCATCGACCTGCGCAGCGCGCCGGGGCAGGGCACCACCGTCACGCTGTGGCTGCCGGCCACCGAGCCGCCGGCGGCCGAGGGCGCCGGGCGCGAGGCGGGCGCCGCCGCGCCCGCCGTGCAGCAGGGCCTGGCCCTGCTGGTGGACGACGACGCCCAGGTGCGCCGCGTGATCCGCCGCAGCCTGCTGGAGCTGGGCTACGCCGTGCTGGAGGCCGACGGCGGCGCCGAGGCGCTGCAGTTGCTGCAGCACACGCCCGGCATCGCGCTGGTGCTGTCCGACGTGGCGATGCCCGGCCGCATCGACGGCGTGGCGGTGGCCCATGCGGCGCGCGGCGCCGTGCCCGGCCCGGCCGTGGTGCTGATGAGCGGCAACGCGCCCGACGACATCGCGCGGCCGGCCGGCGTGCCGCTGCTGACCAAGCCATTCACCGCCGAGCAGCTCGCCCGCGCGATCGAGGAAGGGAGACCGCGATGAACCACCCCCACGGCACGCCGGCCGGCGGCACCACGCACCGCGCCGCCGGCGCCGACGACAGCAGCCCGCCCGCCCTGGTCTACGTGATCGAGGACGACCCGGCGGTGGCGAAGCTGGTGCTTTCCACGCTCCAGGAGTTCGGCTTCGCCTGCGAGGCCTTCGGCAGCGGCGCCGCCGTGCTGCGCCGGCTGCAGGTGGAAAAGCCCGACCTGTGCATCATCGACCTGGGTCTGCCCGACATGGATGGGCTGGACCTGATGCGCCGCATCACCGCCGCCGGCAACGCGGGCGTGCTCATCCTCACCGGCCGCGGCCACCCGGCCGACCGCGTGATGGGCCTGGAGCTGGGCGGCGACGACTACGTGACCAAGCCCTTCGAGTCGCGCGAGCTGGTGGCGCGGGTGCGCAGCATCCTGCGCCGGCGCAGCCTGGCGGCCGGCCAGGCGCCGGGCCAGCGGCGCTACGCCAGCTTCAACGGCTGGCGCATCGACTGCGCTGCCAACGTGCTGCGCGCGCCCGACGGCGCCGAGCACCTGCTGGGCACCGCCGAGACGCAGGTGCTGCGCTGCTTCGTCGAGCGGCCGCACCAGATCCTCACGCGCGAGCAGCTCATGGGCGCGCGCGACCTGCTGCCCACCGACCGCAGCATCGACGTTCGCATCTCGCGCCTGCGCAAGAAGATCGAGGCCGACCCGCACGCGCCCGCGATCATCAAGACGGTGTACGGCGCGGGCTACCTCTTCGCGGCCGACGTCACCTGGGAATAGGGCGCGCAGGGCGCCGCGCGGGGCGCGCGCCGTCAGTTCCGCGCAAGCCTTGTCACACGAGTGTTCGCGCCGTGTGACGAATGATTGCACCGCGCCCACGGGGGCGGCGCGGCACCGAAGAATGCGCCCGCAGGCTCATTCCAGATGCCAGGAGACCCCTCATGAGCGACCCGGTCACGGAGCGCATCCGCTCCCATCCTAAATACCTCGAGCTTCGGCGAAAGCGCAACCGCTTCGGCGGCTGGCTCACGGTGCTGATGCTGCTCGTGTACTACGGCTACATCGCGCTGATCGCCTTCGACAAGGCCTTCCTCGCCCGGCCCATCGGTGCGGGCGTCACCACGCTGGGCATCCCGATCGGGCTGGGCGTGATCGTCTTCACCATC
>NZ_JBIQNC010000119.1:6761-16124 GCF_044462705.1 Xenophilus sp. | reverse complement strand
CCGCGAAGCTGCCGCCGGTGTCGGCCTGCGCCTCCATCTGCAGGATGAGCACGCCGAGCCCGGCCTGCGCGCCGACGAACTCGCCGACCACCGCGCCGACCACGCTGAAAGCCGCGGCCATGTTCAGCCCCGCGAAGATGTACGGCAGCGCGCTCGGAAACTTGGCCTTGCGGAAGATCTGCCACGGTGTCGCCGAGAGCGAGCGCAGCAGGTCGATGCGGTCCGGGTCCACCGCCTTGAAGCCCGCGATGCTGGTCACCAGCACCGGGAAGAAGGTCAGCAGGCAGATGATCATCACCTTGGAGCCGATGCCGAAGCCCAGCCACACCACGATGATGGGCGCGACCGCCACCTTGGGCACGCTCTGCAGCGCGGCGACATAGGGCTCCAGCAGCGCCTCAACCTTCGGCATCTGCGACACCACGATGCCGATGGCCAGGCCGATGCCGCTGCCGATGACAAAGCCCAGCAGGATCTCGGCCACCGTCACGCCGCCGTGGTACCAGAAGCCGTCCTTCGCCAGCGGCCCGGTCGCCAGGCCGCGCCACAGCGCGACCAGGATGTCGCTCACCGGCGGCACCAGGTGCTTCGGCACCTTGAAGAGCCGCACGGCCGCCTCCCACGAGCCGAGCAGCGCCGCGAGCAGCAGGATCGACTGCACCCGCGTCGACGCGAGCGGATGGGTACGCCGCCGCCCCGCCCCGGCGGGGCTCGGGGCGGGCGCTTCGGACGGCGCGACGGAATCGGTCTTGGCGAGCATGGCGGTGGTCATCGGGGGCACCTGTCAGTCAGTCGAACGAGGCGGCGTGCGAGAAGCGTTCGCGGATCGATGCGGACGCAGCGGCGAAGGCGGGGTCCGACATCACCGCCATCGACCGCGGGCGCGGCAGGTCGATGGACAGCACGCGCTCCAGCGTGCCGGGGCGCGGCGACATCACGAACACCCTGTCGCCGAGGAACACCGCCTCGGGGATCGAGTGCGTGATCAGCACCACCGTCTTGCCGCTCTCCATCCAGATGCGCTGCAGCTCCAGGTTCATGCGCTCGCGCGTCATCGCGTCGAGCGCGCCGAAGGGCTCGTCCATCAGCAGGATCTTGGGGTCGTGCAGGAGCGCCCGCGCGATCGAGGCGCGCTGCTGCATGCCGCCGCTCAACTGGCGCGGCAGCTTGTGCTCGAAGCCGTCGAGCCGGACCATGTGCAGCAGTTGCATCGCGCGCTCGCGCGCCTGCTTCACCGGCAGGCCCAGCACCTCGGCCGGCAGCATCACGTTCTCGAGGATGGTTCGCCACGGCAGCAGGATCGAGCTCTGGAACACCACGCCCACGTCGCGCCGCGTGCCGCGGATCGGCTGGCCGTCGAGCAGCACGCGGCCGATGTCGTAGTCGAGCAGGCCCGCGAGGATGCGCAGCAGCGTGCTCTTGCCGCAGCCGCTCGGGCCCACGATGGTCACGAAGCTGCCCTGCTCGATGCGGCAGTCGACGTCCTTCAGCGCGAGCACGCCCTCGCCGCCGTCGCCGAAGTGCTTCGACAGCCCTTCGATGCGGATGTAGTCGGGGCGCCCGCTCGCGCGTTCGTGGTTCGTGCTCATGGCTTGGCTCCTTCGGGCTTCAGGAAGCGGACGATGTGGTGCGCCAGCATCTCCGGCGCCTGCATCGCGGTGACGTGGCCGACACCGTGCAGCAGCACGGCATCGGCGCCGCGGATGCGGCCTGCCATCGAGAGCGTCACGCCCGGCGGCACCACGCGGTCGAGTTCGCCGGCCAGCACCAGCGTGGGCGCGACGATGTCGGCCACGCCTTCTTCGAGCGTGGTCTGCACGGTCGCGTCGCGCCGCGCGGACCGCGCCGATCCGGGCCGCGCGTTCGCGAACACGCGCCGCAACTCCGGCCGCTGCCGGAGGAAGGCTTCGGGGAAGAACCAGGTCGCCAGTTCCTCCGCGGTGGCCGGCAGGCCCTGCCGCAGTTCGCCCAGGCGCCGTGCATCGGGGCACAGCTCCTCGTAGGGCCTGGGCAGCGGCCAGGTGCTGCCCAGCACGAGGTGGTCGACCGCGCGCGGATGCAGCAGCGCCAGCGCCTGCGCGACCCGGCCGCCGAAGGAGGAGCCGAACACGTGCGCGCGCCGCAGCCCCAGCGCCCTGATGAGCTGCTGCGCGTCGCCGGCGAGGTCCGCGAGCGTCGACGGGCGCTCCGGCCCCTCGGTCTCGCCGCAGTCGCGCTGGTCGTAGGCGATCACGGTGAAGTGCTTCGACAGGTGCGGCACCAGCGACGCGAACATCTGCCGCGAGGCCTCGGCGCCGTGCATCAGCACCAGCGGCGGGCCGTCGCCCTCGCGGTCGAAGGCGATGCGCAGCTCGCCGGCCTGGACGAAGCGCGTCATGCAGCGCCCCCTTCTTCCTCGTCCATCCAGAAGGTCATCTCGATCCTGAGGCCGCGCGGGTCGTGGAGAAAGAGCTGATGGATCGCCCAGCCGGGAATCGGCGCCTCGGTGAACGACACGCCCAGCGCGCGGAGGTGCGCGCGCATCTCGGCGAGCCCGCGCGAGCGGAACGAGATGTGATCGACGTGGCCGGTGGCGGGGTCGGCTGGGCTGTCCGGCGCCGACAGGTGCGCGTAGAGGTGCACGATGGGCTGGCCGTCCGCATACAGCCAGGCGCCGGGCGCGGGGATGTCCGGTCGCGCACCCGGCGTGAGGCGCATCACGCGCGTATAGAAGTCCACCAGCGGCGGCAGTTCTTCCGGCGCACAGCGGATCGTGAAATGGTGCAGGGCAGTCACTGGCATGGCATTCCCCTTTCGGCCCCGGCCGCCGGCACCGCGGCCGGGAATCGGTAGGCGAGCCCGGGCGCGCACGGCACCCAGCGCGCGGCGGCCAGCGCCAGCAACCGGATGCCGAAGACCTGCTCCGGCAGCCAGCGGGCGCAGGTGCCGAAGACGTTGAAGGTGGCGTAGCAGAGCCTGCCCTGCATCAGCGGCACGTTGATCACGCTGCGCAGCGCGTGGGCGCGCATCTTCTCGAAGTCGTCGAAAGTCTCGGCGAGCACGTGCTCGCCCTCGCCCACGAACACGCGGCCCTGCACGAAGAGACGCTCGGTCCAGGGCGTCAGCGTCTTGCGCTTCGTGCCGTTGACCGGGAAGGCCGATGCCTCCGACGAATAGAAGCGGCGCAGCAGGACCTCGCCGGCCGCATCAAGCGCGGTCGTCACGTTCTGCTGGATGCTGAAGCTGCTGCCCGGGGCGATCAGCGCACGGCATGCATCGATGCGGCGCAGCGCATCGTGCGCGCCCGCTGCCTCCGCCAGCGAGTCCAGAAACCCGGCCGTGATGGCGGTGGTCGTCGGTGCGTCGGTCGGGTCCATGGGAAAAGTCTAGGACCGGCAATTCACCAAAGTGAAATAATTTCTGATAGCCCGATAACCGTGGAGTTATGGCCTTGCCGAGTGCCCGCGACCCCGCCGCCGAACTGCAGCGCGCGCTGCTGTCCCGCCTCAAGCTGCGGCAGCTCGCGCTGCTGCAGGCCATCGACCGGCACCGCACGCTCGGCCGCGTGGCCGCCGAGATGCAGCTCAGCCAGCCGGCGATCACCAAGGCGCTGCACGAGGTCGAGGACATCTTCGGCAGCACGCTGTTCGATCGCACGAGCAGGGGGCTCGTGCCCACCGCGGCGGGCGACGCGGTGCTGCACTACGCGCGGCGCTGGCTGGCCGAGCTGGAGGCGACCACGCGTGTGCTCACCTCGCTCGAAGCGGGCCGCGGCGGCCGCCTGCGGCTGGGCCTCACGCAGCAGGTGCCGCAGCGGCTGATGTCGGCCGCGCTGACGCATCTGCTCGGCCGCTCGCCGCGCATCTCGGTGATGGCGCGCGAGGCCACCACGGATGAACTGGTCGCCGGCCTGCTCGCGCGCGAACTCGACTGCGCCATCGGCCGCTCCTACGACGGCGACGCCAGCGGGCTGGTGCAGGAGGCCATCTACGAGCAGGAACCCTGCCTCGTGGTCGGCGCAAAGAACGTCAAGCGGCTCTCGCGCGGGCCGCTGGACTGGGCGCGGCTCGCGCAGCTCGACTGGATCCTGCCGCCGCCCAACACGCCCATGCGCAGGACCTACAACGCGATCTTCGTCGGCGCGGGCGTCCAGCCGCCGCTGCCCATCCTGGAGACCAACGCGGTCCGCAGCATGGAGACGGTGCTGCGCCAGGAGCCCAATGCCATCACCATCTTCGCGCGCGACGTGGTGGCCGAGATGGAGCAGGCCGGCCACTGGGCCGCGCTCCCCTACCGGCTGAGCTGGAACCTGCCGCCGGTGAGCTTCTTCACGCTGAAGGAACTGGAGGGGCACCCTACGGTGCAGTCGCTGCGCGGCGTGGTGATCGAGACCGCGCAGCGCATGAAGCAGTTGGCGGCCTGAGCCCTTTCCGGACGGGCAGCGCCGCTACTCCAGCCTGGGCTCGATCTTCTCCGCCGTGTCCTGCGCGCTCGCGGGCACGGCATCCCACATCGGCTCGGCCGGCTCGCCGGACGCAGCAGCGGGCGGCGACGCCTCCGCGGCCTTCTGCGCCAGCGCCAGGATGGCCGCCGCCGTGCGCTCGGCCGCGCCGCGGTGCGCGCCGGCGAAGACCTGCGCGGCCTGCGACATCGCGGCGCAGCGCTGCGTGTCGGCCACCAGCGCCAGCGCCTGGGTGACGGCGTCGCCCATGTCGTCCACGCGCAGTGCCGCGCCGCCGGCGACGGCCAGCTCGGCCGCCTCGGCGAAGTTGAAGGTGGACGGGCCCATGATCACCGGGCAGCCGCAGGCCGCCGCCTCGATCAGGTTCTGCCCGCCCAGCGGCTCGAAGCTGCCGCCGAGCAGCGCCGCATCGGCCAGGCCGTAGTACAGCGCCATCTCGCCCAGCGAGTCGCCCAGCCAGATCTCGTTGTCCTGCGGCAGCGCGTCGGCGGTGCTGCGGCGCGCGCAGGCGAAGCCGGCCGCCTCGATGAGCTGCGCCACCTCGTCGAAGCGCTGCGGATGGCGCGGCACGATGAGCCACTGCACGTCGCAGGCGCGCAGGCGGGCCGAGCCCTTGGTGACGCGCGCGGGCAGCGCCGGGGCGGTGGTCCAGAAGTGGCGCAGCGCCTCCAGCAACTGGCGCTCCTCGCCGTCGCGCGAGCTGGCGAACACGACCAGCGGCTTGGGCAGGTGCGCACGCAGCACCTGCGCATGAGCCACCTGGCGCGCGTCGGGCGCAGCGTCGAACTTGAGGTTGCCGAAGATGCCCGCCACCTTGGCGCCCAGCGAGACGAGGCGGTGCGCGTCGGCCTCGCTCTGCGCCCACACGGCCGCCAGCGACGAGAACGCGGGCCGCGACAGCCAGCCCAGCCGCTCGGCCGAGGCAAGCGACTTCTCGTTGAGCCGCGCATTGGCCAGCACCAGCGGGATGCCGCGCTCGGCGCACGCGGCCGTCAGCTCGGGCCAGACCTCGGTCTCCATCAGCACGCCGATGCGCGGGCGGAAGCGGTCGAGGAAGCGCGCCACCGCCTCGGGCGTGTCCCAGGGCTGCCAGACCTGGATGTCGTCCTCGGTCAGCAGCTTGGCGCCCTCCTCGCGGCCGGTGGCGGTGCCGTGGGTCAGCAGGATCGGGATGCCGGGCAACTGGCGCCGCAGTTCGGCGATCAGGATGCCGGCCGCGCGCGTCTCGCCCAGCGAGACGGCGTGCACCCAGCACCAGTCGGTGCCGGCGAGCGCGTCGTCGTACTCGCCGAAGCGCTCCTCGACGGCATGGGCATAGCCCGGCTCCTGCACAGCACGCCGACGCAGCTTGCGCCGCAGCAGCGGCTGCGCGAGCTGGGTGAACAGGCCGTACAGGCGCAGCGAAAGGGAACGACGCGCCGCCGCCACGGTCAATGGGCCGCCTCTCCGAACACGGCGTCGGGCTTCACCGATTTCAGCAGCGCGGTCATCGTGGCCTCGATGCGCTCCAGCGCCGCCTGCGAGTGGCCCTCGAAGCGCAGCACCAGCACCGGCGTGGTGTTGGAGGCGCGGATCAGGCCGAAGCCGTCGGGCCAGTCGACGCGGATGCCGTCGATGGTCGAGACCTTCGCCGGGGCGTCGAACTTCGCCAGCTTCTGCATCTGCTCGACCAGCGCGTGCGGCTCGCCCTCGGCGCACTTCACGTTGATCTCGGGCGTGGAGAAGCTGGTGGGCAGCGCGTTGAGCACGGCGCTGGCGTTGGGATGGCCGGAGAGGATCTCCAGCAGCCGGCACCCCGCGTAGGTGCCGTCGTCGAAGCCGAACCAGCGCTCCTTGAAGAAGATGTGGCCGCTCATCTCGCCGCCCAGCGGCGAATCCAGCTCCTTCATCTTGGCCTTGATGAGCGAATGGCCGGTCTTGTAGATCAGCGGCTTGCCGCCCGCGGCCTCGATGGCCGGCGCCAGGCGCTGCGTGCACTTGACGTCGTAGACGATGGTGCCGCCCGGCACGCGCTTGAGCACGTCCTGCGCGAACAGCATCATCTGCCGGTCGGGGTAGATGTTCTGGCCGTCCTTGGTCACGATGCCCAGGCGGTCGCCGTCGCCGTCGAAGGCCAGGCCCAGCTCGGCGTCGCCGCTCTGCAGGGCGGCGATCAGGTCCTTGAGGTTGTCGGGCTTGCTCGGGTCGGGGTGGTGGTTGGGGAAGTTGCCGTCCACCTCGCTGAACAGCTCGGTCACCTCGCAGCCGATGGCGCGGAAGATGGCCGGGGCCGAGGCGCCGGCGATGCCGTTGCCCGAATCGACCACGATCTTCAGCGGGCGCTGCAGCCGGATGTCGCCGACGATGCGCTCGGTGTAGGCCGGCAGCACGTCGACCTTGCGCACGCTGCCGCCCTCGGCCAGCGCGGCGCTGCCCTCCTCCATCACCTTGCGCAGCGCCTGGATCTCGTCGCCGTAGATGGCGCGGCCGGCCAGCACCATCTTGAAGCCGTTGTAGTCCTTGGGGTTGTGGCTGCCGGTGACCTGGATGCCGCTGGTGCACAGCGTGCTGGCGGCGAAGTACAGCATGGGCGTGGTGACGGCGCCGATGTCGATCACCTCCACGCCCGTGGCCACCAGGCCGCGGATCAGCGCGTCCGCCAGCGCGGGGCCCGACAGGCGCCCGTCGCGGCCCACCGCCACCGCCCGCTCGCCGGCGGCGCGCGCGGCGCTGCCGAAGGCGCGACCCAGAGCCTCGGCGACGTCGGCGTCGAGGGTCTCCGGCACCACGCCGCGGATGTCGTAGGCCTTGAAGATGGACGCGCTCAACTGCATGCAAACCCCTGTTGTTCGTGACTGCGCGGCATTGTAGGCACCCGCTTCGCTCGGCCGGGCTCAGGGGCATGTCCGGAAACGGCGCATCCGCGCGTGCGCTCCCTCCTAAGATGCGGGCCATGCGCGACGCGCCCCCCGTCCTCGATGCCACCGAAAGTGACGCCTGTTACCTGGCGATGAAGGCGCGCGACGCGCGCTTCGACGGCCGCTTCTTCACCGCCGTGACCTCCACCGGCATCTACTGCCGCCCGGTGTGCCGGGTGAAGGCGCCGCGCCGCGAGAACTGCCGCTTCTTCCGTCACGCGGCGCAGGCCGAGGCGGCGGGCTTCCGCCCCTGCCTGCGCTGCCGGCCCGAGCTGGCGCCGCGCGCGGCCGCCTGGAGCATCGAGGACGCCTCCCGCATCCTGGCCCAGCAGGCGGCGCGGCTGATGGACGAGCCCGATGCCTGGCCGGCCGAAGGCACGGCCGGCGCGCCGGGCGCGGCGGCGGTGGCCGCGCGCATCGGCGTGAGCGACCGCCACCTGCGGCGCATCTTCGAGGCGCACTTCGGCGTCTCGCCGCTGCAGTACCTGCAGACGCGGCGCCTGCTGGCGGCCAAGCAGTTGCTGGCCGACACGCGCCTGCCGGTGGCGGAGGTGGCGCGCGCCAGCGGCTTCGCCAGCGTGCGGCGCTTCCAGGCGGCCTTCGCGGCGCACTACGGCCTCTCGCCCGCCGCGCTGCGCCGCAGCGGGCCGGCCGACGGATCGCGGCAGGGCACGCAGGTGCGCCTGGCCTGGCGCCCGCCCTACGACGCGGCGGCGATGCACGGCTTCCTGGCCCGCCGGGCGCTGGGCGGCGTGGAGGCCAGCGGTGATGGCAGCCTGGCGCGCACGCTGCGCGTCGGCCACGGCGCGCAGGCGCGCAGCGGCTGGCTGGCCGTGCGCTTCGACGCCGAAGGCCACCAGGCGCTGCTGGACGTGAGCGATGCGCTGGCGCCGGTGCTGCCGGCCGTCATCAGCCGCGTGCGCGCCTGGCTGGACCTGGACGCCGACCCCGAGCCCATCAACGCCGCGCTGCACGCGTCCTTTCCCCACGGCGACGGCGTGCGCGTGCCGGGCGCGCCGGACAGCTTCGAGCTGGCGGTGCGCGCCGTGCTGGGCCAGCAGGTCACCGTGGCGGCGGCGCGCACATTGGGCACGCGGCTGGTCGCAGCCTTCGGCGAGCCTGTCGCCACCCCGGTGCCGGGCCTGACCCACCTGTTCCCGGCGCCCGAGGCGCTGGCCGGCGCCGACGGCGACGCGCTCGGGCGCCTGGGCATCGTGCGCCAGCGGCAGGCGGCGCTGCGGGCGCTGGCCTGCGAGGTCGCCGCGGGCCGCCTCGCCCTGCACCCGGGCGCCGACGTCGCCGCCACCTGCGCCGCGCTGAAGGCGCTGCCCGGCATCGGCGACTGGACGGCCCAGTACATCGCCATGCGCGCGCTGCGCTGGCCCGACGCCTTCCCCGCCGGCGACGTCGCGCTGCAGAAGGCGCTGGGCGTCAAGGGCGCCCGCGCGGCCGAGGCGGCGTCGCAGCCCTGGCGGCCCTGGCGCAGCTACGCCGTGCTGCGCGCCTGGCACGCCGCCGCCCTTCCTCCACAAGGACTTCCATCATGAGATTCAAGGCCGCCACGGCCCTTCGCACCGCCTGCGTGGACACCGCCCTCGGCCGCGTGCGGCTGGCCGCCACCGACGCCGGCCTGGCCGGCCTGTGGTTCGAGGGCCAGCAGCACAGCCCGCCCCCGGACGACGTGCGCCGCTGGGCCGACGACCCGGCGCACCCCGTGCTGGCCGAGGCCGCCGCCCAGGTGCGCGACTACCTCGCCGGCACCCGCGCGCGCTTCGACCTGCCGCTGGACCTGTCGCACGGCACCGCCTTCCAGCAGGACGTGTGGCGCGCGCTGGTGGCCATCCCGCGCGGCGGCACCGTGAGCTACCGCGCGCTGGGCGAGCGCATCGGCCGGCCCGCCGCCGTGCGCGCCGTGGGCGCCGCGGTGGGCCGCAACCCGATCAGCGTGGTGGTGCCCTGCCATCGCGTGATCGGCACCGACGGCCGGCTCACCGGCTACGCCGGCGGGCTGGCGCGCAAGTCGGC
>NZ_JBIQNC010000119.1:4568-6661 GCF_044462705.1 Xenophilus sp. | reverse complement strand
TCGGCACCGACGGCCGGCTCACCGGCTACGCCGGCGGGCTGGCGCGCAAGTCGGCGCTGCTGGCGCTCGAGGGCGTTGCCGGGGCGGCACGGTGAACGCAGCGCCGGGCCGCCCCAAGCAAGCGAACGCCCGCTCGGGGGGCAGCGAGGACACGCAGTGCCGAGCGTGGGGGTCCACATGAGCACCGCCGCGCGCGCGCAGCGCGCCTGGGTGCTCGACCTGCTGCTGCTCGCCGCACTGTGGGGCGCCTCCTTCCTGTTCATGCGCATCGGCGCCGCCGAGTTCGGCGCGCTGCCCACGGCCGCCGTGCGCGTGGCGATCGCGGCGCTCTTCCTGGTGCCCCTGATGGTGCTGCGCGGCCAGACGGGCGCGCTGGCGCGTCACTGGAAGGCGGCACTGGGCGTGGGCGTCATCAACTCGGGCATGCCCTTCGCGCTGTTCTGCTTCGCGCTGCTGACCATCAACTCAGGCCTGGCGGCCGTGCTCAACGCCACGGTGCCGATGTTCGGCGCGCTGGTGGCCTGGGCCTGGTTCGGCGACCGGCCGGACGGTTCGCGCATCGCGGGCCTGGTCATCGGCTTCGCCGGCGTGGCGCTGCTGGCCGGACGCACCGCCGGGCTGCACGGCGGCGCGGGCGACCATGCCGCGCAGATGTCGGCGCTCTGGGCCGTGCTGGCCTGCCTGGGCGCCTGCCTGTGCTACGGCATCGCCGCCAGCGCCACGCGCCGCTGGCTGCAGGGCGTGCCGGCCCTGGCGACGGCCACCGGCAGCCAGCTGGGCGCCACGCTCTTCCTGGCACTGCCCGCCGCGTGGCTGTGGCCGGCGCACATGCCCGGCGCCCGGGCCTGGCTGGCGCTGCTGGCGCTGGGCGTGGCGTGCACCGGCTTCGCGTACATCCTGTTCTTCCGGCTCATCGAGCGCGCCGGCCCGGCGCGCGCGCTCACGGTGACCTTCCTGGTGCCGGTGTTCGCCGTCGCCTACGGTGCGCTCTTCCTGGGCGAGCGCATCACGCCGTGGATGCTGATGTGCGCGGCCGTCATCGTGTGCGGCGTGGCGCTGTCCAGCGGCCTGGTGCGCCTGGGCCGCCGTGCCCGGCCGGCCGCCGCCGCGGCATCGGCCCCGCCGCCGCGCTGAGCGCAGCGGCCCTTGCGGCAGATCAAGCATTGCGCCCGCGGGCGGCACCGGCAGGCGCTATAAGATACATTCTTGATGCATCTTATGAACTGCTCCGCCGCATGAACGCCCCCATCGCCTGCACCGAGAAAGAGGTCACGAAGCTGGTCCACGACTTCTATGCGCGGGTGCGCGCCGACGCGACGCTGGGCCCGATTTTCGACCGGCACATCGACGACTGGGACCACCACCTGGCCAAGCTGGTGGACTTCTGGTCCGCCATCCTGCGGCGCACCGCGCGCTTCACCGGCGCGCCGATGCCGCGCCATGCGGCGCTGCCGGGGCTGGACGCCACGCTGTTCCGCCACTGGCTGGCGCTGTTCCGCCAGACCGCCGCCGAGCAGCCCAACCAAGCCATGGCAGAACAAGCCTGCGCGATGGCCGAGCGCATCGCGCAGAGCCTCTGGATGGGCTACCAGATGAGCCGCGAGCCCGACGCGATGCCGAGCCCGCTGCCGGCCCATGGCTGAGCTGCTGCGGATCGAGGAACCGGCGGCCGCGCCCCTGCCGCCGCCGCAGTGGCGCGCCTTTCTCGAACTGGGCTTCCGTCCGCTCTACCTCGCCGGCGCACTGTGGGCGCTGGTCTCCATCGCGCTGTGGGTGTTCGCGCCGCAGTGGCTGGCGGGGCCGCTGGGCGGCGTCGCCTGGCACGCCCACGAGATGCTGTGGGGCTTCGTCGCCACCATCGCTGTCGGCTTCCTGCTGACGGCGGGTGCCAACTGGACCGGGATGAACCCGCTGCACGGGCCGGCGCTGGGTGCGCTGGCCGGCCTGTGGGTGCTGGCGCGCGTGGGCTTCCTGCTGCCGTGGCAGGCCGCTTTCGTCGCCGCCGTGGCGTGCGAGCTGCTCTTCTTCGGCTGGGCCGCGGCGGCGCTCGCCCTGGCCGTCTGGCGCACGCGCAACCACCGCAACGCCGGCGT
>NZ_JBIQNC010000119.1:0-4468 GCF_044462705.1 Xenophilus sp. | reverse complement strand
GCGCTGGCCGCGCCGGCCTGCCTGCTGGCCGGCTGGCGCCCCGCCGCGGCGGCGGCGCTGCTGGCGGCCGGCGCGATCGCGCTGTGGCAGGTGCTGTCCTGGAAGCCGCTGGCCGTGCGCCGCGTGCCACTGTTGTGGATCCTCTACCTGGGCCACGCCTGCATGGGCGCCGGCCTGCTGGTGGCGGCGGCGCACCTGGCGGGTGGCCCGCTGCGCGCCGCCTGGCCGGTGCACGCGATCGGCATCGCGGGCTTCTCGGTGCTGATCATCGGCATGATCACCCGCACCGCGCTGGGCCACCTGGGCCGGCCGCTGCGCACCGACCGCACGATGGTGGCGGCCTACCTGCTCGTCATCGCGGCCGCCGCCCTGCGGCTGGCCGCCCTGCTGCCCACGGCGATGGCCGGCGCGGCGCTGCATGCCTCGGCGCTGGCCTGGGTGGCGGCCTTCGCGCTGTACCTGTGGCGCTTCGCGCCGCTGCTGGTGCGCCCGCGCGCGGATGCGCGGCCGGTGCCGCCGCCGTCGCTGGCGCGCATCCGCCGCACGGCCGGGTGATGAAGAAGAAGACCCCCTCCCGGCGGGCGGCGGCATGAGCTCCTACAGCGTCGCCCAACTGCTGCACCTGCTGGCCGCCATCGCCTTCGCCGGCACGGTCTTCTTCGAGGTGGTGATGCTCGGCGGCGCGCGCCGGCATGCGCCGCACGAGGCCCTGCACGCCGTGGAAAGCGCGATCGGCCGCCGCGCGGTGGCCGTGATGCCCTGGGTGCTGCTGGTGCTCTACGCCGCCGGCCTGGTGCTGGCCTGGCACCACCGCGGCGCGCTCGCGCATCCGCTGGCCAGCGGCTTCGCGCTGCTGCTGACGATCAAGATCGCGCTGGCGCTGAGCGTGCTCGGCCACTTCGCCACCGCCATGCGGTGGCGCCGCAGCGGACGGCTGCGCGGCCGGTCCTCGCGGCGGCTGCACCTGAGCGTGTTCGTCCACGTGCTGGCCATCGTGGTGCTGGCCAAGGCGATGTTCCTCGCCGGGTGGTGAGCCCCGCTCACTCCTGCGCGGCGGTGCCGTTGGACGGCTCGCGCAGCCACTCGGCCTCCCATCCGCCGCCCAGCGCCTGGATCAGCCCCACCGCCGCCGCCTGCCGCGCCAGTTGCACCTGCACCAGGCTGCGCCGCGAACTCAGCGCCGAGGCCTGCGCGCTGACCACGTCGGTGTAGCTCACCTGGCCGGCGCGGTAGCGGTTGAGCATCTGCTGCTCGGTGCGGTCGGCCGCCTGCGAGGCGGTGCGGCGCAGGCCCTCCTGCTCGGCCAGCGCCGCGGTGGCGGTGAGCTGGTCCTCGACGTTCTGGAAGGCCGTGAGCACGGTCTGGCGGTAGCGCGCCACGCTGGCCTCGTGTCCGGCCTTCGCCGCATCGACGCTGGCGCCGATGGCGCCGGCGTCGAACACCGTCTGCGCCACCGACAGGCCCAGCGCCCACAGCATGTTCGACGCGTCGAAGAGATCGCGCACGCGGCTGGTGCTGCTGTTGATGGAGGCCGACAGGCCGATGTTCGGGAAGTACGCCGCGCGCGCGATGCCGATCTGCGCATTGGCCTGGGCCACGGCGCGCTCGGCCGCGGCGATGTCGGGCCGGCGCTGCAGCAGCAGCGAGGGCACGCCGGTGGGCACGGCCGGCACGGTCGGCTTCCACGCGGCGGGCGCGATGGAGAACTGCGCCGGCGCCTCGCCCGCCAGCACGGCGATGGCGTGCTCGTAGGCGGCGCGCGTGCGCCGCAGGGCCACCCGCTCGGCCTGGGCGTTGACGAGCTGCGTCTGCGCCTGCAGCACGTCGGTCTGCGCGGCGATGCCGGCCTCGTAGCGGTTGCGGGTGATGGTCAGGGCCCGCTCGTAGCCCTCGATGGTTTCATGAAGCAGCCGCAGCTCGGCGTCGGCCTCGCGCAGCGACAGGTAGTTGACCACCAGCTCGCCGACGGCCGACAGGCGCGCCGAGGCGAGGTCCGCCTCGCTGGCCTGGGCACCGGCCTGCGCGCTGCCGGCCGCCTGGCGCAGCCGGCCCCACACGTCGGGCGACCAGTCGGCGCCCAGCGAGGCGGAGAAGCTGTTGGACGGCGGGCTGCCGCTGCTGCTGCGCACGGCGCCGCTGCGGCGGCCGCTGCCGTCGAGCGTGACGGTGGGGAAGAGCGCGGCGCGCTGCTCGCGCACCAGCGCCTGGGCCTGCGTGTACGTGGCCACGGCGGCGGCGATGTTCTGGTTGGAGACCTGCACGCGCGCCGCCAGTTCGTCCAGTTGCGGATCGCCGAAGCGCTTCCACCATTCGCCGCGGTCCAGCGCATCGCCGGGCTGCGCCGGCACCCAGCCGTCGGCCGCGGGCGCCTCCTTGAAGGCGGTGGGCGCGTCGAAGGCCGGGCGCTCGTAGCGCGGGCCGACGGCGCAGCCGGCCAGCAGCACCGCCGCCAGGGCGGGCGCCGCGAGCAGCAGATGGCGGCGGGGAGGGATGAGGCGTCTTGCAGGCGTCATGGTTCTCAGGCGGATCGCGCCAGGGCACGTTCGTTGGGCGCCCGGCGGCGCAGCTTGTCGAGCAGCACGTAGACCACCGGCACGGTGAACAGCGTCAGGAGCTGGCTGGCGATCAGGCCGCCGATGATGGTCACGCCCAGCGGCTGGCGCAGCTCGGCGCCCTGGCCGAAGCCGATGGCCAGCGGCAGCGCGCCGAGGGCAGCCGCCAGCGAAGTCATGAGGATCGGGCGGAAGCGCAGCAGGCTGGCCTCGCGCACCGCCTCCACGGCCGAGAGCCCGCGCGCGCGCTGCGCCTCCAGTGCGAAGTCGATGATCAGGATGGCGTTCTTCTTCACGATGCCGATCAGCAGGAACAGGCCGATGAGCGCGATCACCGACAGCTCCATGCGGAACAGCAGCAGCGCCAGCACCGCGCCCACGCCGGCCGAGGGCAGCGTGGTGAGCACCGTGATGGGGTGGATCAGGCTCTCGTACAGGATGCCCAGCACGATGTAGATCACGACGATGGCGGCGACGATCAGCACCACCTGCTGCGAGCCCTGCTGCTGCGCCGCGCGCGCGGTGCCGGCGAAGCTTCCGCGCACGTTGACGGGCATGGCGACGTCGTTCTCGGCCTGCTTGACGAGCTGCTGCGCCTCGGCCAGCGTCACGCCGTCGGCCAGGCTGAAGGAGATGGTGCTCGACAGTTCCCCGTCGTCGTGGCTGATGGAGCTGGGCACCGCCCGCTCCTTCAGCTGCGAGAAGGCCGACATCGGCACCATGGTGGTGGTGGCGGTCGCCAGCGCCTGCCCGGCCGAGGAGTTGCGCGCGCCGGGGTTGGCCGAGGTGACGGTGGAGGTGCCGGTGCTGCTGTCGGTGTTGGCCTGCAGCGTGCTGACGGTCGACTGGCCGGTGGCGCTGTCGGTGGTGGCGGTGATGGTCGAAGGCACGTACAGGTCGGCCAGCACGATGGGCGAGCGCTGGAAGCGCGGCGCCCACTCCATGATCACCGAGTACTGGTTCAGCTCGTTGTAGATGGTGGCGACCGAGCGCTGGCCGAAGGCGTTGTACATGGCGGCGTTGAGCGCCGCCGAGTTGACGCCCAGCCGTGCGGCGGCGTCGCGGTCGACGTCCACGTAGGTCTCCACGCCGTTGTCTGAAGACTCGCCGTCCACGTCGGTCAGCTGCGGGATCTCGGCCAGCCGGTCCGAGAGCCGCTTCGACCAGGTGCGCAGGTCCGAGAGCGAATCGCTCTTGAGCGTGTACTGGTAGCTCGAATTGCTCTGCCGCCCGCCCATGCGCAGGTCCTGCACCAGCCCGAGGAACACGCGCAGGCCGGTGAGTTCGTTGAGCTGCGGGCGCAGGCGGTCGACGACGGCCTGCGTCTTTTCCTTGCGCTGGCTGCCGTAGGGCTTGAGGTTGACGAACATGAAGCCGCCGCCGGCGCGCGAGCCGCCGCCGAAGGCGACCACGGTGTCCACCGCCGGGTCGGCGTTGATGATGTCCACCGCCTGCCGCAGCTTGGCCGTGAGCGCGGCCGAGGAGATGCTCTGGTCGGCGCGGATGCCGCCGTTGAGCTGGCCGTTGTCCTGCTGCGGGAAGTAGCCCTTGGGCACGTGCGCGAAGAGGTAGACGTTCAGCCCGATCACCACCAACAGCGAGAACGCCACCAGCACCTTGCTGGCCAGCGCCCAGTCCAGCGCATGGGCGTAGCCGCGCAGGCTGACCTGCCACAGCCGCTCCGTGGCGCGCAGGAAGGGCCCGCTGACGCGCCCCGGCCGGCGGTTGCGGTAGTAGGCCTCGGCACGCAGCAGCGTGGCGCACATCATCGGCGTGGTGGTCAGCGAGATGAGCAGCGAGATCATCACCGCCGCCGACAGCGTGACCGCGAACTCCTTGAACAGGCGCCCCACCTGCCCGCCCATGAACAGCAGCGGGATGAACACCGCCACCAGCGACAGGCTGATCGACAGCAC
>NZ_JBIQNC010000118.1:0-16173 GCF_044462705.1 Xenophilus sp. | reverse complement strand
ACCCCCGACATCCTGCTCCCAAAGCAGGCGCGCTACCAGGCTGCGCTATACCCCGCCGCTCGGAACTGCTTGTCCTTCCCACGGCGCGCCAACGCCACGAAAGGCCGGCTATTCTGGGCAGCCGGCAACACGCTGTCAACGCGCGGCGAACGCCGGCGCACGCCCGTGTATGCTCCGGTACAGGCATTCCCGGCCAAACGAGGACAAGGCAAGACATGCGCAGCGGCAATCCGGCACTGAACGCTTCCACCTTCCTGGACCTGGGCAGCGGCACCGTGGTGCGCCACGACGCCTCGGCCATGACCCTCAACGGCACGGTCAACAAGACCGCGTTCCTGCTGGTCCTGACCCTGGTCGGGGCGGTGTACACCTGGAGCCGCTATTTCGCCGGCGACGGCGCGGCGCTGATGCCCTGGGTCTGGGGCGGGCTGATCGGCGGCCTGGTGCTGGCCCTGGTGACCGTCTTCAAGAAGGAGTGGTCGCCGGTGACCGCGCCGCTGTATGCGGTCGTCGAGGGCCTGGCGCTGGGCGCGATCTCGGCGGTGTTCGAGCAGCGCTTCCCCGGCATCGTGATGCAGGCGGTCGGCCTCACCTTCGGCACCCTCGCCGCCCTGCTGCTGGCCTACCGCAGCGGCCTGGTGCGCGCGACCGAGAACTTCAAGCTGGGCGTGGTCGCCGCCACCGGCGGGATCATGCTGCTGTACCTGGTGAACATCGGCATGCGCCTGTTCGGGTTCGAGGGCATGGGCTTCATCCACGACAGCGGCTGGCTGGGGATCGGCTTCTCGCTGGTGGTGGTCGTGGTCGCGGCGCTGAACCTGGTGCTCGACTTCGACTTCATCGAGCAGGGCGTCGAGCACGGCGCCCCCAAGTACATGGAGTGGTACGGCGCCTTCGGCCTGCTGGTGACCCTGGTGTGGCTCTACCTCGAACTCCTGCGCCTGCTCGCCAAGCTCCAGTCGCGAGACTGAGGGAAAAACGCTTTAGCCACGGATGAACACGGATGACACGGATCAAAGAGCAAATGCTCTATCCGTGTTGATCCGTGTTCATCCGTGGCAAATAAAAGCGCTTACGCCGCCGCGCGCTTGGCGATGGCCTGGGCGAAGGCCATGGTGGTGCCGGTGCCGCCGAGGTCGGGGGTGAGGGAGTCGCCGGCGGTCAGGGTGGCTTCGATGGCTTCGCGCAAGCGGGTGGCGGCATCGTGCTTGCCGAGGTGGTCGAGCATCTGCGCGGCGCCCAGCAGCAGCGCGCAGGGGTTGGCCACGCCCTTGCCGGCGATGTCCGGGGCCGAGCCGTGGACCGCCTCGAAGATCGCCGCGTCGGTGCCGATGTTGGCGCCCGGGGCCAGGCCGAGGCCGCCGACCAGGCCGGCGCACAGGTCGGAGATGATGTCGCCGAACAGGTTGGTGGTCACGATCACGTCGAACTGCTCGGGGCGCATCACCAGCTGCATCGCGCAGTTGTCCACGATCAGCTCGTTGGCCTCGATGTCGGGGTACTGCGCCGCCACCTCGCGCGCGACCTTCAGGAACAGGCCCGAGGTCGACTTCAGGATGTTGGCCTTGTGCACGATGGTGACCTTCTTGCGGCCGGTTCGGCGGGCCAGGTCGAAGGCGTAGCGCACGATCCGCTCGGAGCCGCGGCGCGTGGTCCTGGTGATCGAGGTCGCGGTGTCGCCGTCGGCGGACAGCTCCTGGCCTTCCGCGCTGTACGCGCCCTCGGTGTTCTCGCGCACGGTGATCAGGTCCACGCCGCTGGGGAAGCGCGACCGGGTGTTCGGGTGCGACTTGGCCGGGCGCACGTTGGCGTACAGGTCGAAGCGCTTGCGCAGTTCGACGTTGATCGAGGAGAAGCCCCCGCCGACCGGCGTGGTCAGCGGGCTCTTCAGCGCGACCTTGTTGCGGCGGATCGAGTCCATGGTCGCCGCCGGCAGCAGCTCGCCGGTGGCCTCCAGCGCGGCGACGCCGGCCTCGGCGAATTCATAGGACAGCCCGACGTCCATGGCGTCGAGCACGTGCAGGGCGGCTTCCATGATCTCCGGGCCAATGCCGTCGCCACGGATGACCGTAATCGTCTGGGTCATTTGCTTGTTCCGAACGGAAGGCACGGCGCGCGGGCGCCGTGCGAGGGGGGAGTCGGCCGCCCATTATGCCAGACGGCCCGGTATGGACCCGGGGTTCAGCCGTGGTCGTGGCCCGGCGCCGCGGGGCTGGCGCCCTCCCCCGCCTCGAGCCGGTCCAGGAAGTCCACCGCCCGGCGCAGGTGCGGGATCACGATCGATCCGCCGACCACCAGGCCGATGGAGAACGCCTCGAACATCTCGTCACGGCTCACCCCGGCGTCCTTGCACTGGGCCACGTGGTAGCTGATGCAGTCGTCGCAACGCAGCACCAGGGAGGCGACCAGGCCCAGCAGCTCCTTGGTCTTCACGTCCAGCGCGCCGGCCTGGTAGGCCTGGGTGTCGAGCGCGAAGAAGCGCCGGACCACCTGGTTGGGCTCGGCCAGGATCCGCTCGTTCATGCGCTGCCGGAACGCGGTGAACTCCGCGACGCGGTCCTTGCCCCCGTCCCCGCCGGCGCTCATGCCGCGCCGTCCTTGAGGCCGTGCTGCTCGAGCAGCGGCGCCAGGCCGCCGGCGCGGTGCAGCGCCATCATGTCGTCGTAGCCGCCGACGTGGGTCTCGCCGATGAAGATCTGCGGCACGCTGGTCCGGCGCGCACGCGCGACCATGCGCTCGCGCTCGGCCGGGTCGAGGTCGATCCGCACCTCCTTCCACGCCAGGCCGCGGCTCTTGAGGAAGTTCTTCGCCGCCACGCAGTAGCCGCAGCTGGCCGAGGTATAGAGGGTGATGGGGGATTCGACGTCGCTCAAGGCCTGCTCCGGTACTGAACCTGGGGGATGGGACGCGGGCCAATATGGGATCGCGGACCACGCTTTTCCAGCGCAAGGTGTCGATTAACCACGCATTCACGCCACTGCGCGCCCTCCGCGCCGCCTTGGCCTATCCTCGGACCCATCGCTCCGGAACCATGGCCGCCCACCGCATGCGCCCCACCCTCGCCGCAGCTCCGCTGGCCCTCGCCCTGGCGTTCGCCCTGGGCGCCGCCCTGCAGGCGCCGCCGCTGCAGGCGCAGGAGCGCCGCCAGCTCCCGGACATCGGCTCGTCCGCGGGCGCGGTGCTGTCGCCGGCCGAGCAGGCCGAATACGGCGCCATGACCCTGAGCCAGCTGCGCAACTACGACTACGTGCTCGAGGACCCGCTGATCGCCGGCTGGCTGCAGTCGCTCGGGCAGCGGCTCGGCGCGCACAGCGACGACCCGCGCCAGCCGTTCACCTTCTTCATGCTGCGCGACCGCGAGATCAACGCCTTCGCCACCCTCGGCGGCTATATCGGGGTCAATGCCGGCCTGGTGCTGGAGGCGGACAGCGAGGACGAGGTCGCCGCGGTGATCTCGCACGAGATCGCGCACGTCACCCAGGAACATGTGCTGCGCGCGGTGGAACAGGCGCAGCGCGACCAGCTCCCGGTGCTGCTGGCGATGCTCGGCACGATCATCGCCTCGCAGCACAGCAGCAGCAATTCCCGCGACGACGCGGTGATGGCGGCGGTGGTCGGCGCGCAGGGCCTGATGGCGCAGCGCCAGATCGACTACACCCGCAGCAACGAGGCCGAAGCCGACCGCATCGGCATCCGCACCCTTGCCCGCACCGGCTACGAGCCGGAGGCCATGGCCGGGTTCTTCGAGAAGCTGCAGGCGGTGGTGCGCAGCACCCAGACCCGGGAAAGCATGCCCGACTACCTGCGCACCCACCCGGTCACCACCACCCGCATCTCCGAGGCGCGCGACCGCGCGCGCCAGATCGCGGACAACGGCGCCGGCTTCGTGCCCGCCAGCCGCGCGCTGGACAACCCGCTGCTGCCGGCATCCCTGTCGATTTCACCCGGCACCGCCAGCGGCGCCGGAAGCGAATTCGCGTGGGCGCGCGAGCGCCTGCGGGTGCTCAGCGCCAACACCCCGGCGGCCGCCGTGCGCGAATACGAGCGCCTGGCGCGCGCCGGCGAGCTCGACGACGCCCAGCGCTACGGCTTCGCCCTGGCGCACTACCTGGACGGCAGCCCGGCGCAGGCGGCGCGTGAGCTGGGCACGCTGCTCGAACGGCATCCGGGCGAACCGTGGCTGGAACTTGCACTCGCACAGGCGCAGGCGCGCGCCGGCAACATCGAAGCCGCCGATGCCCGCTTCGAGGCCCTGCACGCACGCATGCCGCGCAGCCGCGCGGTGGCCCTGACCTACGCCGCCACCCTCAACGAGCGAAACACGCGCGAAGCCGGGCAGCGCGCGCAGGCGCTGCTGCGCCCGCTGCTCAACAGCGCCGGCGACGACCCGAGCTTCCAGCTCACCTTCGCCCGCGCCAGCGAGATCGCCGGCGACCCGGTGCGCGCGGGAGAGGCCTACGCCGAGGCCGAGTTCCTCAACGGCCGGCCGGAGCGGGCGCTGGTCCAGCTCGGCCTGCTGAAGAAGCGCGACGACCTCGACTACTACGCCCGCGCCCGGATCGACGCCCGCATCGCCGCGATCACCCCGGTGGTGCTGGAACTGCACCGCCAGGGCATCCGCGACAAGGACCTGGAGCGCTAGGGCCGCGGTGTCATGCGGCTGTCATCGAACTGTCGTTCAATAGCCGCATGCCCAAGCGCATCCTGATCGTCGACGACGAGCCCGCGATCCGCGACATGGTGGCCTTCGCCCTGCGCAAGGCCGGGTTCGAGCCGGTGCACGCGGCCGACGGCCGCGAGGCGCAGGCGGCCATTGCCGAGCGGGTGCCGGACCTGGTGCTGCTCGACTGGATGCTGCCGGGCAGCAGCGGCCTGGAGCTGGCCCGGCGCTGGCGCCGCGATCCGCTGACCCGCGAGGTCCCGATCATCATGCTCACCGCGCGCGGCGAAGAGGACGACCGGGTCGGCGGCCTCGAGGCCGGGGTCGACGACTACGTGGTCAAGCCGTTCTCCGCGCGCGAGCTGCTGGCCCGGATCCGTGCGGTGATGCGCCGCAGCCACGAGGACGACGAGCACGGCAGCGTCAGCGCCGGCATGCTCCGGATCGACGGCGCCGCGCACCGGGTGTTCGTCCGCGACGGCGACGCCGAAGCCGAACTTTCGCTGGGCCCCACCGAATACCGCCTGCTGCATTTCTTCATGACCCACGCCGAACGCGTGCATTCGCGCGCGCGGCTGCTCGACCATGTCTGGGGCGGCGGCGCCGAGGTCGAGGAACGCACCGTGGACGTGCACATCCGGCGGCTGCGCAAGGCGCTCGAGCCGGCCGGCGCGGCGGCCATGGTCCAGACCGTCCGCGGGGCGGGCTACCGCTTCAGCGCGTCGGCGGCCTGAACCCGCGGTTCCTGCGAGAATCCGGGGCATGGACTGGAGCCTCGCCACCGCCATCGCGGCCCTCGCCGCGGCCTGTGCCGCGCTGGCCTGGCTGTGGCGGCGGCTGCGCAGGCTCGAGTCCGAGCGGCTCGACGAGCGCCGCCGGGCACGCGCCGGGCGACGCCGGCTGCTGGACCTGCTGCGTGCCTACCGCGCGCTGGCCGACGCGTTGCCCGACGCGGTGATCGTCGCCGAGCGCAACAGCCAGCGCATCGTCTGGTTCAACCCAGCCGCGACCCGGCTGCTCGGCCTGCGCCAGCCGCGCGACATCGACGCGCCGCTGGGCGAATGCCTGCAGGCCTGGCCGATCGCGCGCTGGCTGGCGGCCGGGCGCATGGCCGAACCGATGGGCGACCTGCCCTCGCCGATCTCCCCCGAGGTGCGGCTGAGCCTGCGCCTGGTGCCCTACTCGCCCGAGCACTGGTTGCTGATCGTGCGCGACGTCACCCGGCTGGAGCGGCTGGAGCACATGCGCCGCGACTTCGTCGCCAACGTGTCGCATGAACTGCGCACGCCGCTGACCGTGGTCCACGGCTACCTGGAAATGCTGGACCCGGCCGAGCATCCGGACTGGGCGCCGATGCTTGCGGAAATGCAACGCCAGTCGCAGCGCATGACCCAGCTGGTCGAGGACCTGCTGACCCTGTCGCGGCTGGAATCGCGCGATGCGGTGCCGGAGGAGACCGTAGCGATGGCGCCCTTGCTGGCGACGCTGCAGCGCGAGGCCGAGGCACTGAGCCAGGGCGCGCACGAGATCGGCGTCGAGGACGTCGCGCAGGTCGACCTGGCCGGCTCCCAGCACGAGTTGCACAGCGCGTTCTCGAACCTGGTGAGCAACGCGGTGCGCTACACCCCGGCCGGTGGCCGCATCGGCATCCGCCTGGCCCGCACGGCCGACGGCGGCGCCGAGCTGGCGGTCACCGACACCGGCCAGGGCATCGCACCGGAGCACCTGCCGCGACTCACCGAGCGCTTCTACCGCGTGTCCACCAGCCGCTCGCGCGAGAGCGGCGGCACCGGCCTGGGCCTGGCCATCGTCAAGCACGTGCTCGGCCTGCACCAGGCGCAGCTGCGGATCGAGAGCGAGCCCGGCGCGGGCAGCCGCTTCGCCTGCGTGTTCGGCCCGGGCCGGGTGGTCGCGCGCAAGCGCCGGATCGGGGGCACGGCATGAGCGAAGCGCAGGACGATCCGCTGCGCGATCCGGCGCTGTACTCCAGCCGCGAGCTGGCGCAGCTCGACTTCAACTTCCGGGTGCTGGCACAGGCCCAGGATCCCGCGGTGCCGCTGCTGGAGCGGTTGCGCTTCCTGTGCATCTCCTGCACCAACCTCGACGAGTTCTTCGAGATCCGCGCGGCCACCGTGCGCCACGCCCAGGACTTCGAGATGCCGCCCGGGCCGGACGGGCTGGCACCCGCGACCGTGCTGCGCAGGATCCACGAGCGCGCCGCCGAGCTGGTCGCGGCGCAGTACGACTGCTGGAACCAGGTGTTGCGCCCGGCGCTGTCCGAGGCCGGGGTGCGGGTGCTGGCCCGCGACCACTGGAACGACGCGCAGTCGGAGTGGCTGCGCCAGTACTTCCTCGACGAGATCCTGCCGGTGCTGTCGCCGCTGGGGCTGGACCCGGCGCATCCGTTCCCGAAGATCCTCAACAAGTCGCTGAACATCGTGGTGGTGCTCGAGGGCACCGACGCCTTCGGCAGGGCCGGCAACCTGGCGATCGTGCGCGCACCGCGCTCGCTGCCGCGGATCATCCGGCTGCCGCCGGAGGTGTCCGGCGGCGAGCACGACTTCGTGTTCCTGTCGGCGGTGCTGTCGGCGTTCGTCGGCGAGCTGTTCGCCGGCATGCGGGTCAAGGGCGCCTACCAGTTCCGGGTGACCCGCAATTCAGAACTGATCGTGGACGAGGAAGAAGTCGAGAACCTCGCCCTCGCCCTGCGCGACGAACTGGCCGGGCGCGGCTACCTGCGCGCGATGCGGCTGGAGATCGCGCACGACTGCCCGGCGCCGATCGTGCGCATGCTGCTGGAGAACTTCGACCTCGACGGCAACGCGGTGTACCGGATCGAGGGCCCGGTGAACCTCAACCGGGTGATCCAGGTGTACGACCTGGTGCAGCGCCCGGAGCTGAAGTTCCCGCCGTTCCAGCCGCGCCAGCTCGCCGGCAGCGACGCCATGTTCGAGCGCCTGCGCGCCGGCGACGTGCTGCTGCACCATCCGTTCGACGCGTTCACCCCGGTGCTGGAGCTGGTGCGCCAGGCCGCGGAAGACCCCAACGTGCTGGCAATCAAGCAGACCCTGTACCGCACCGGCAAGGATTCGGCGATCGTCGAGTCGCTGGTGCAGGCGGCGCGCAACGGCAAGGACGTCACCGCCGTGGTCGAGCTGCGCGCGCGCTTCGACGAGGAAGCCAACCTCGGCTTCGCCGACCGCCTGCAGGAAGCCGGGGTCCAGGTGGTGTATGGCGTGGTCGGCTACAAGACCCACGCCAAGATGCTGCTGATCGTGCGCCGCGAGGGTCGCCAGTTGCGCCGCTACGCGCACCTGTCCACCGGCAACTACCACGCCGGCACCGCGCGCCAGTACACCGACCTGGGCCTGCTCACCGCCGACCCCGACATCGGCGCCGACGTGCACCAGATCTTCCAGCAGCTGTCCGGGCTCACCCCGGTCACCCGGCTGCGGCGGCTGCTGCAGTCGCCGTTCACCCTGCACGGCGGCGTGCTGGAGCGGATCGCGCGCGAGGCTGCGCATGCGCGCGCGGGACGGCCGGCGCGGATCGTCGCGCGGATGAACGCGCTGAACGAGCCGCAGGTGATCCGCGCGCTGTACGCGGCGTCGCAGTCGGGCGTGGCGATCGACCTGATCGTCCGCGGCGCCTGCACCCTGCGCCCCGGCGTCCACGGCGTGTCCGACAACATCCGCGTGCGCTCGGTCGTCGGGCGCTTCCTGGAGCACAGCCGCGCCTACTGGTTCGCCAACGACGGCCAGCCGGAACTGTTCTGCGCCAGCGCCGACTGGCTGGAGCGCAACCTGCTGCGGCGGGTGGAGACCTGCTTCCCGATCCTCGACCCCGCGCTCGCGCAGCGGGTCAAGGCCGAGGCGCTGGACAACTACCTGGCCGACAACTGCAACGCCTGGGAACTGCAGGCCGACGGCGGCTACAAGCGGCTGGCGCCCGGCCCCGGCGAAGCGCCCCACTCGGCGCAGGCCGCGCTGCTCGACGCCCTCTGCGGCTGAGGACCCCGATGCCCGACGCCCCGCACATCCGCCTGCGTTCGCCCGCCCTGCCGCTGCAGGACGGCGATCTGCTGGCGGCGATCGACATCGGCTCCAACAGCTTCCACATGGTGGTGGCGCGCTACGTGCTCGGCCAGCTGCGCACCGTGGACCGGCTGCGCGAGATGGTGCGCCTGGCCGAAGGCCTGGACGCGCGCGGCGGGCTGCGCGCCGACGTGCGCCAGCGCGCGCTGGAATGCCTGGCCCGCTTCGGCCAGCGCCTGCGCGACATCCCGCCGCAACGGGTGCGCGCGGTCGCGACCAACACGGTGCGCCTGCTGGCCGCGCCGCAGGCGTTCCTGGTCCCGGCCGAAACCGCGCTAGGGCATGCTATCGAAGTGATTCCCGGGCGCGAGGAAGCGCGCCTGATCTACCTCGGCGTGGCCCACGCGCAACCGCCGCGGCCGGGCCAGCTGCGGCTGGTGATCGACGTGGGCGGCGGCTCCACCGAATGCATCATCGGCAGCGGCCTGGACGCGATCGAGCGCGAAAGCCTGCAGCTGGGCTGCGTCGCCACCACCGCGCGCTTCTTCGGCGACGGCAAGCTCAGCCGCAAGCGCTGGGACGAGGCGCTGATCGAGGTCGGCGCGCAGTTCCAGCAGTTCGCGGGCGTGTACCGCCACCTGGGCTGGCAGGAGACCCTGGGCGCCTCCGGCACGATCAAGGCGATCGGCGACGTGTGCGCGGCGATGAAGCTGAGCAAGGGCGCGGTGATGGCCAAGGCCCTGCCGCAGGTGCGCGAGCGGCTGCTGGCGGCGAAACGGATCGAGGACATCGACCTGCCAGGGCTGTCGGCCGAGCGCAAGCCGGTGATCGCGGGCGGGCTGCTGGTGGTCGAGGCGGCCTTCAACGTGTTCGGGCTGGAGCGGATGGCGGCAAGCAAGGCGGCGCTGCGCGAGGGCGTGCTCTACGACATGCTCGGCCGCGGCGGCGCCGACGACCCGCGCGACGCCTCCGTCGCCGCGCTGATGCAGCGCTACGGCATCGACCAGGCCCAAGCCGCGCGCGTTGCCGCGACCGCCGTCCAGCTGTTCGAGCGGGTCTGCCGCGACTGGCAGCTCGACAACGACGACCGGCTGATGCTCACCCGTGCCGCGCGCCTGCACGAGCTCGGCCTGGCGATCGCCCACAGCCAGTACCAGGTGCATGGCGCCTACGTGCTGCAGCATTCGGACATCGCCGGCTTCTCGATGCCCGAGCAGCGCATGCTCGCGGCGCTGGTGCGCACCCACCGGCGCAAGGTGCCGAAACACGCCTTCGACCTGATCCCCGACCGGCTGCTGCCGGCCACCCGCCGGCTGGCGGCGCTGCTACGCCTCGCCGTGCTGCTGCACCGTTCGCAGCAGCCCGAGGACTTCCCCGACCTGCGCCTGCACGCCGAAGGCGCGACCCTGCACTTCGTGCTGCCGCGCCGCTGGCTGGAGGCGCGGCCGCTGCTGCGCGCCGACCTGGAGGATGAGCCGGCGGCCTTCGCGCCGCTCGGCATCACCCTCAGGCTGGACGTGCACGACGACTGAGCGGGAGCCCGCTCAGTCCGCGCGCGGCACCGGCTTGCGCGGCAGCTTCGCGTCGCGCATCGCCGCGTGGTAGACGAAGCTGGCGACGATCGCCGCGGCCTGCTTCAGGTCCTCGGCGCGGGCGTGGTCGTAGGTGTCCAGGTTGGTGTGGTGGACGTTGCTGAAGTAGTCCAGCCCGTCCTGCACGAACTGGAAGCCCGGCAGGCCCACGCGGTCGAACGGGACGTGGTCGGTGCTGCCCGTGTTGCGGGTCACGACGGTGGTCGCGCCGACGTCGTTGAAGGGCTTCAGCCAGGCCTCGAAGATCGGCATCACCGCCAGGTTCTCCTGGGCGTAGATGCCGCGGATCCGGCCGGAGCCGTTGTCCAGGTTGAAGTAGGCGCTGAGCTTGTCGTAGCCCGCCTTGCGCTGCAGCGTGCCCTTGCCCTGGCGGAAGAACGCCGGCAGCTTCGCCTGCTCCGGATCCTCCGGCAGCGGCCACGCGGCGAAATGCCGCTCGACGTAATCGCTGGAGCCGATCAGGCCCTGCTCCTCGCCGCTCCACAGCGCGACCCGGATGGTCCGGCGCGGCTGCGCGCCGACCGCCTTGAGGATCCGCATCGCTTCCATCATCACCGCCACGCCCGCGCCGTTGTCGCTGGCGCCGGTGCCGACGTGCCAGGAGTCCATGTGCGCGCCGAGCATCACCACTTCGTCCTTCAGCGCGCCGCGGCCGGGAATCTCGGCGATGGTGTTGTAGCCGTCGCGGTCGGCGTCGGTGGTGAAGCGCGAATCGGCTTCCAGGCGCAGGCGCACGGTCTCGCCGTCGTCCAGCGCGCGCACCACCTGGTTGTAGTGCTCGGCGATCATCGCGAACTCGGGCACGCCGACCGGCTCGCCGGCCTTGCGCGAGCCGCCGGCGCCGGTGCGGACGATGCCGTTGTCGCGGCTGGAGATGGACACGGTCGCCAATGCACCCTCGTCCATCATGAACTGGTTGCGGGCGCGGGTGAGTTCCTGCCGTTCCTGGTAGCGCTTGATCCAGGAATCGCCGTCGTCCTTGTCGTCTCCCGGCACGGTGAACGCCTGCAGGTCCTCGAGGCTGGTCTTGTCGTGGCGGTGGAAGTCCGCCTTTTCGCCAGGCTTGTACTCGCGCGCCTCGTCGAGGAACACGACCTTGCCGCGCAGCTTGCCTTTGTATTTCTCCAGGTCGGCGAGCTTGTCGATCTTCACCTCGATCGCCTCGCCCTCGACGGGGCCGTCGGTGCCCGGGGTCCAGGCCTTGGGCAGCGCGTACAGCGGCAGCTGCCGCGGCGACAGCATCTCGACCCGCGACTGGCCGAAGGTCCAGCCGCGGCCGAAGTCGGCGAACGCCTCGTCGTGGACGTTGGCCAGGCCCCAGCCTTCGAACTTGCCGCGCGCCCAGGCGTTGGCCCGGTCCATCGCCGGGGAATTGGTCAGGCGCGGGCCGATGTCCTCGGTCAGTTCGCCCAGCAGGTCCATGACCTGCGAGTGGTGGAAGGCTTCCTGCCGGATGCGGCTGACCATGTCCAGGTCGACCGGCTCGGCCGGCTGTGCGCACACCGTGCCCACCGCCAGCGCCATCACTGCGCCCAACAGACCACGCTTCATTCGACTCCCCCGGGACGTCCCCAAAAGGTCGAGTGTAGGCGGCCCCGGCACGCGCGACCCATGCATTCGGTCATGGTCCCTTAGACTCGCGTCACATGAACTACCGACACGCCTTCCATGCCGGCAACCACGGCGACGTCCTCAAGCACGTGGCGCTGCTCGCCCTGTGCGAGGCGCTGGTGCGCAAGCCGGCGCCGCTGTTCGCCCTGGACACCCACGCCGGCCGCGGCCTGTACGCGCTCGATGCCGAGGCCGCGCGGCGGACCGGCGAAGCCGCGGAGGGCGTGGAGCGGCTGATCGCCCGGCCACGGCTCGAGCCGCTGGTCGAGCGCTACCTGGTCGCGGTCACCGCCTGCCGCCAGGCCCACGGCGCGCTGGCCTACCCCGGCTCGCCCTGGCTGCTCGCGCACGCCCTGCGCGGGCAGGACCGGATCGCCTGCTGCGAGCTGCAGCCGGAGGAGGCCGCGGCGCTGAAGGCGAACTTCCGCGACGACCCGCGCGTGGCGGTGCACCCGCGCGACGGCTACGCGGCGATCGGCGCGCTGCTGCCGCCCACGGTGGACGGCCAGCGCTACGCGCGCGGCCTGGTGCTGGTGGACCCGCCCTACGAGGCACAGCTGGCCGAGTTCGAGCACGCGCGCACGGCGCTGCGCACCGGCCTGGAGCGCTGGCCGCAAGCCACCTACGCGCTGTGGTACCCGATCAAGCAGCGCCGGCAGCTGCAGGCGTTCTACCGCCGCGCAGCCACGTTGCCGGCGAAATCGGCGTTGCTGGTCGAACTGCTGGTCCGCCCCGACGACTCGCCGCTGCGCATGAACGGCAGCGGCCTGCTCATCCTCAACGCCCCCTGGCAACTCGACCAGGTCCTCCGCCCCGCCCTCGCCCAACTCGCCACCCACCTTGCCGAACGCCACGCGCCGCAGCCCCGGCTGGAGTGGCTGGTCCCTCCGGCCTGAAGGAATTTTTTCGACACGGATTACACGGATCAATACGGATCAACACGGATAAGGCTTTTTATATTGGTTTTGCGTTATCCGTGTTCATCCGTGTAAATCCGTGTCAAAAATGCTTTTGCTCTTCTTCGGCGGTGGGGACGCGGGGGAGTTCGGGTTCGAAGAAGCTCCAGAGGACTTCGGGGAATTCGGCCTTGAGGCCGCGTTCGATGGCGCTGATCTGGTGCAGCATGGCGTCGGCGTCGCGTTCCTCGCGCATGCGCGCCTGCACCGAGACCAGCGCGCGGTTGCCCAGTTGCAGGGTGATCAGGCTGATGATGTTGGCGATCTCCGCGCGGCCCTCCAGGTAGGCGCGGATCTCGGCCTGGCGGCGCGGGTCCATGCTCTGCCCGATCAGCATCGCCTTGACCTCGATCGCCACCAGCACCGCGACCACCACCAGCAACACGCCGATCGCAATCGTGCCCAGCGCGTCCCACATCGGGTTGCCGGTGACCACCGTCATCATCACCGCGACCAGCGCGAAGCACAGGCCCAGCAGCGCGGCCAGGTCCTCGCCGAAGATCACCACCAGCTCGCTCTGCCGGCTCTGCCGGAACCACTGCCACAGGGTGCGTTCGCCGCGCGACTTGTCCACTTCCTGCAGGCAGGCGCGCATCGAGATGCCCTCGGCGACGATGCCGAACACCAGCACGCCCGCCGCCCACCACCACTGCCGCAGGGGCTCGGGCGCCTGCAGTTTGTGCACGCCTTCGTACAGCGAGAACATGCCGCCGACGCTGAACAGCATCACCGCCACCAGGAACGACCAGAAGTAGGTCGCCTTGCCGTGGCCCAGCGGGTATTCCGGCGAGGGCGGCCGGCGCGCCTGGCGCAGGCCGAGCAGCAGCAGGAGCTGGTTGCCGCAGTCCGCCAGCGAGTGCACGGTCTCGGCCAGCATCGCGCTGGAGCGGGTGAAGTAGGCCGCGACGCCCTTGGCGACGGCAATCGCGAAGTTCGCGCCCAGCGCGAACAGGATGGCGCGGTTGGAATCGCCGGATGAGGCCATGCAAGATCCAGTTCAAGAACAGGGGTCAGAGCACATTTTTTACCAAAAATGTGCTCTGACCCCTGTTCTCAGGTGCCGAAGGGGTAGGTGTCGGGGAGACCGCGGCCGTGACCGTCGGCCAGGGCCGTCACCGCCCGGGTCCGGTCGAACCAGGTCCAGCCGTCGTACTGCTGGGCCAGGGAGGAGGCGGCGTAGTGGCTCCAGCGCTCGGTGTCCGGGCGGTAGACCACGCCGATGTAGCGTTGCAGCCGCGCCGGCAGCAGGGCCTCGCGGGCGTGCCTGCGCTCGGTCACGTGGGCGTCGTCGCGCAGGTCGAGCAGGCCGCATTCGACCCCCGCCTCGTGGAAGTTGCGCTCCAGGCTGTCCGGCCGCGACGGGTTCACCTCCATGACCTGCATCGGCGCGTCCCAGTCGCTGGCCGCGGCCACGGTCCCGGCGTGGGTGCCGAATCCGAGCAGCGCCGCGCCGGTGCCGAAGACCTCGCGGCAGAGCTGGCCGATGTTGTGCTCGCCGCGCACCTGGCCCATCTCGGTGTGGCGCGCGTCGCCGATGTGGGAGTTGTGCGCCCAGACCACCGCCTTCGCATCCGGGCCGTGCGCGTCGAGCAGGTGTTGCAGGGTTTCGAACATGTGGCTGTCGCGCAGGTTCCAGGATTCCGCGCCGCCGTAGTACATCACCCGGTAGTAGGCCTCGGCATTGCGCACCAGGCGCGCGTTCTGTGCGGCGTCGTGGAATTCGGTGCCGTCCTGCGCGGCGTAGGCGAGGCGCTTGTCGAGCAGGTCGCGCAGCATCGCGGTCACCGCCGGCTCGCACGGCGCATAGCCCTTGCTCAGCGCCATCTGTCCATACCCGGCCGGCTCCGTCGCCCAGGGCGCGAGGCAGCCATAGCGCTTGCGTGCGACCTGCGCGGCTTCCGGGTCGACACGGTCGAGGTAGTCCACCACCGCGCGGATCGAACTGTTGAGGCTGTACAGGTCCAGGCCGAAGAAGCCGGTGCGCGCGTCTTCCGGCAGCGCTTCGTTGTGCGCGCGCAACCACCCCACGAAGGCATCCACCTCGGCGTTGCGCCACATCCAGGTCGGGAAGCGCTGGAACGGCACGGGCGCGTCCGGGCGCTGCGGGCGCAGGCGCACGTGGCGGTCGATCGCGGCCGCGTCCGGCCAGTCCGCCTCCACCGCGACGATACGGAAGCCGTGCCGTTCCACCAGGCGCCGGGTGATCGCGGCGCGTGCACGATAGAACTCGGAGGTGCCATGGCTGGCCTCGCCCAGCAGCACCACCTTCGCGCCGGCGAAACGGTCGTACATGCGGCCGAAGGCGGGGTCTTCGATGCCCGGCAGCGGCTCGATCGCCGCGGCGATCGCGCCGTACAGCGTGTCCGGCGCCGGCCGCGGGCGCGGCGGTGGCCGTTCCAGCACCGGCGCGTCGTCCCGCCAGGCATGCGCGCCCACCAGCGGCACGAACAGCACGTCGCCCAGGTCCTGCTCGTCCCAGTCGTCCTCCCCGACCCGGGTCAGCTTGAGCAGCCGCTGCCGGCGCCGGGTGTCGCCGACCGGCATCACCAGGCGCCCGCCCACCGCGAGCTGGCGGCGCAAGGCGTCCGGCACCGCCGGCGCGCCGGCGGAGGCGACGATGGCGTCGAACGGGCCGGATTCCGGCCAGCCACCGCTGCCGTCGCCGGTGCGCAATTCGACGTTGCCGTAGCCGAGCCGGCGCATGCGGTCGCGCGCCAGGTCGGCCAGCTCGGGGTGCCGTTCGATCGCGTAGACCTCGCGCGCGATGCGGCTCATCACCGCCGCGGCATAGCCCGAACCGGCGCCGATCTCGAGCACCCGGTCGCCGGGGCCGAGCGCCGCCGCCTCGACCATCAGGCCGACGATGAACGGCTGCGAGATGGTCTGCCCGGCCTCGATCGGCAACGGCGCGTCGTCATAGGCGAACTCGCGCATGCGCTCGTCCACGAACGCCTCGCGCGGCACCTCGCGCATCGCGTCCAGGACCCGCGGGTCGCGTACCCCGCGTCCTTCCACCTGGCGGCCGACCATGCGTTCGCGCTGGCGCGCAAAACTGTCCATGGCCCCGGTGTACACCGGGGGATGTCAGCATCCTGTAGAGCGGACCCATGGTCCGCTTGCGCGGGGTAGCCGACCATGGGTCGGCTCTACAGGAACAACGCCCCGATCTTCAGCGCCGTGTCGTACGGCTCCGGGTCGTTGCGGTTGCTCAGCAGCACCACGGTCAGACGCTGCTCCGGCCAGCGCACGATCACGTTGCGGAAGCCGATGGTCTCGCCCGAGTGCCACAGGGTGTCGCCGGTGATCCGCCAGCCATAGCC
>NZ_JBIQNC010000117.1:0-16194 GCF_044462705.1 Xenophilus sp. | reverse complement strand
TCCGGACGGCCGAGCGCCGCCATCGCATCGCTCACCCAGCCGTGGTTGAGCGAGGAGAACAGGGCCTTGTCGCGCAGGGCCAGCCAGGCGGCCGAGTCCTGCAGCGCGGCCAGCGTGCCGGGCTGCGG
This sequence comes from Xenophilus sp., assembly GCF_044462705.1. Lineage (NCBI taxonomy): Bacteria > Pseudomonadati > Pseudomonadota > Betaproteobacteria > Burkholderiales > Comamonadaceae > Xenophilus > Xenophilus sp. The sequence goes on along the minus strand of NZ_JBIQNC010000117.1, from coordinate 16,066 downwards.
GCCGAGCATCCACTGCGCATAGGCGCCCAGGCCCTGGCTCATGGCGAAGATGTACAGGCTCTTGACCCGCTCGCCCACGCGGTGCGCCGCCTGCGCGTCGGCCAGCGCCGCCTGCCAGCGGCCCTGCCAGAGGTTGACGCCGGCGCGCCAGCACAGCACCGAGCCTTCGACCTCGTGGCCGGGCCCGGGCAGGGCGGCCAGCGCCTCCTCGAAGCAGGCGTGCGCGTCGTCGAAGCGGCCCAGGTCGCCCAGCGCGCTGGCGCGGCAGGCCAGCGCATAGGCCTCGCCGGGCGAGCGGCGGCCGCCCACGGGCGTGCCGGGGCCTTGCGCCGCGGCGTCGAACAGGTCGAGCGCGCGCGCGTAGTCGGCGGCGGCGGTCAGCGCCTGCCCGAGCAGCACGCGCGCCTGCACGACCAGCGGCACGTCGCGCAGCGCCGTGGCGCTCTCCAGCGCCTGCTCGCAGTGGCCGACGGCGCTCTTCGTCTCGCCCAGCGCGTACTGCAGGTAGGCCAGCCAGTACTGGGCGTAGGCGTGGCCGGCGGCGTCGTCGTGCGCGCGGGCCTGGTCGATGGCGCGGCGCAGCAGCGCCTGCTCGTCGCGCGAGGGGTCGAAGGCCGTCGCCAGGCCCAGCCGCCGCGCCACCGCGCGGCAGGCCTGGTAGCGCCCGGGCGTGGGCGGCAGGCGGTCGAGCATGTGCAGCGTGGCGCGGTACTGGGTCTTGGCGCGGTCGATGGAGGAGGCGGCCATCGCCTTGTCGCCGGCCATGCCGGCGTAGCGCGCCGCCTCGGCGAAATCGGCCGCGCCGGCATGGTGGTAGGCCAGTGCCTCGCAGTGCTCGGCCTCGCCCGCCGGGCCGGCGCGCTCGCGCAGCAGCCGGGCGATCTGCGCATGCATGGCGCGGCGCCGCTGCAGGCCGAGGGTGCCGTACACCACGTCGCGCGTGATGCCGTGCTTGAAGCGCAGGGTGCCCGCCTGCTCGGCAGGGAAGAGCAGGTCCTGCGCGGCCAGGCCGGCCACCACCGGATGCTGCTCGTCGCAGCCGGTGAGCGCCTGCAGCAGCCAGGCCGGCACCACGTTGCCGACGACCGCCGCCGCGCCCAGCACCTCGCCCTGCTGCGGCGGCAGCCGGGACACGCGCGACTCGATCAGCGTCTCCAGCCAGGCCGAGCCGCCGTGCAGGGCGTCCAGCCCGGGGCCGGCCTCGGCCGCGAAGTGGCACAGCTCCTCCAGGAACAGCGGGTTGCCGCCCGAGTGCTGGCGGATGCGGGCGACGACGAAGGGATCGGCCTGCGGCAGCAGGCGGCGGATGGTGGCGTCGGCCTCGGCGCCCGACAGCGGCCCCAGCTCCAGCACCTCGGCGGCAGCCAACTGCGCGTCGCCTGCCTCCAGCGGCCGGGTGGCCAGCAGCAGCAGCAGCGGCGCATCGGCGCGCGCGGCCAGCCGGTAGACGACCTGCCGCGTCGCGGTATCGGCCCACTGCCAGTCGTCGATGAAGAGCGCCTGCGGCGCCTGGCGCGCCAGTGCGGCGAAGAGCCGGGCCAGCGCGCCGGGCATCTGCTGCGCCTGCGCGGCCGCGTCGGTGGCGGCGGCCGGCACCTGCCCCAGCTCGGGATGGCGCTGGCGCAGCGCATCGGGCAGCGCGGCGACGGCCTGCGCCAGCAGCGCCGGCGCCGGCAGGGCCGCCTGCGCGTCGAAGCGCCTGCGCAGCATCTGCAGGAAGGGCTGCAGCGGCTGGGCGCTGAGCTCGCTCTCGCAGTAGCCGCGCCACACGCCGAAGCCGGCGGCCTCGGCCTCCTGCAGGAATTCCTCCGCCAGCCGCGTCTTGCCAACGCCGGCGACGGCCGACACGACCACCAGCCGCGCGCGGCGCCCCTCGCGCGCCTGGTCCAGCGCCGCGCGCAGCCAGCGCAGCTCGGCCTGGCGGCCGACGAAGTCCACCAGGCCGCGCCGCGCCTGCGCCTCGAAGCGGGTGCGCAGCGAGGTGCCGGCCACGATGCGGTGCACGGCCAGGGGCTCGTCGCGGCCCTTGAGTTCGACGCGGCGCTCGTCGGTGTGGAACAGGTGCCGCGCCGGGCCCAGCGTCTCTTCGCTCACCAGGATCTCGTCGCGCTCGGCGATGTCGCTCAGGTGCTTGGCGATGCCCGGCGCGGCGCCGAACAGCTCGAAGCGCCCGGCGATGCCCTGGCCGCCCTCGCGCACCAGCACCAGGCCGGCATGGATGCCGGAATGCACGTCCAGCGAGAAGTTTTCCTCGGGCCCGTAGCGGCCGCGCAGCGCGCGCACCCGCTCGTGCACCTCCAGCGCGGCGCGGGTGGCGCGCAGGCCGTCCTCCTCGCCCGCATGGGGATGGCCGAACAGGGCCTGCAGCCCGTCACCCTGGTACTGGTTGATGGTGCCGCCGTGGCGCTGCACCGCCTCGTTGAAGACGCGGCGCACGTCGTCCTGCAGGGCGGCGAAGATCTCGGCCTCCAGCAGCGCCGACAGGCGGGTGGAGTCCGACAGGTCGGTGAACAGCACCGTCATGTGGCGGCGCAGCTCGGCCGCCGCACCGGCACCCGCCCCTTCGACCGCCATCGCCTTCGCCTGTCCGTGCTCCACCCCGGGATTGTGGCGCCTCGTTCACATTTCGCAACAGCAGGCCGGGCCGGCGCCCGGCCGTGCTGTCACCAACGCGCGGGCAGCGGCTGCAGCAGCACGAGGCGGCGCTCGCGCACGGCCAGGTAACCGCCTGTTTCAAGATCCTTGAGCAGGCGGCTGACCATCTCGCGCGAACAGCCGACCTCGGAGGCCAGGCTCTGGTGCGTCAGCCGCTCGGCGATCGCCTGCACGCCGTCGGGGCCGGGCGCGGCGCGCTGCTCCAGCACGCGGCGCAGGCGGCTGTAGACGTCCAGCAGGGCCATGCTGCGCGCGCTCTCGGTGGCCAGGCGGGCGCGGCGGATCAGGCGGGTGACCAGGCCGAGGGTGAATTCCGGGTCCTCGGCCATGTGGCGCAGCACGCTCTCGCGGGTGACGACCACGCAGGTGCTGGGCTCGGCCGCCTCCACGCTGGCCGAGCGCGGGCCGCCGTCGAGCGACATCTCGCCCACGTACTCGCCGGGCCCGTGGTGCCCCAGCGTGACTTCGCGCCCGCGCGCGTCGGAGACGAAGGCGCGCAGCCGGCCGGCCAGCACGATGTAGATCGCGTCGCCGCCCTCGCCTTCCTGGATGAGCAGCGTGCGCGCGCGAAAGCGCCGCTGCACCCCGCGCGCGGCCAGCCGGGCCACGTCGGGCGGCAGGTCGGCAGAGGGCGGGCTGGCGCGGGGCGCAGGTGGACTGGGCGGCATGCGCGGACTATAGGTCCGCGCCGCGCCGGGGTTCGTCCGGCTGCTACTGGTTGGCGGCCACCATGCGCAGCGTGGAGACGATCTGCGGCATGCGGGTGACGCGGTGGACGATGTCGCGGATGCTGCTGGCGCCGGTCTTCAGGCGCATGTTCTTGATGTGCGTGCGCACCGTGGACAGGCAGATGCCCTGGCGCTCGGCGATCTCCTCGGCCGCCTTGCCTGCACACAACTGGGCCAGCACCGACTGCTCGGTGGGCGTGAGGCCGCGCGAGCGGGCGTACATCTGCAGCGTCAGCGGCTGCACGCCGGTGCGGCGGCTGCAGATGACCAGCACGCCGTCGATCGCGCCGCCGGCGCGCCCGCCGGCCAGGGGCACGAAGGCCAGGCTCAGCGGCTCCTCCGCGTGCTCCAGCTCGACGATGCTGCGGCAGTCGCGCTCGGCGTCGTGCAGGGCCAGGCGGATGCGCGCATGCCCGGTGCCGCTGGCGGCGCACAGCACGCCGCCCTGCCCCACGCGCAGCGCGCGCTGGGTGGCCAGCTCGCGCTGCGCCGGGTGGTTGGCGTGCAGGATGCGGCCGCCCAGGTCGAGCAGCAGCAGGCCGTGGTCGATCTCGTCCAGCGCACGCGAGAACAGGGCGGCCAGCATCGCCTCCGGCAGGCGCGGGGCGGGTTCGGACGCGGCCGGGACGACGGCGGACATCAAGGGCTGCGGGGATGGCATCGGGCGCTCCTTCCTCATTTGTGATGAGAAGAGAGTGTGAAAAAACGCACGCCCGGCGGGCGGTGAATATCACCGCCGCTTTTGTGATCCATTCACCTTTGGCGCTATCTTTTCGATAGCGCGTCGGCCTTCAGCCGATCAGCCGCTCCAGCGCCTCGCGGTACTTGGCCGCCGTCTTGTCGATGACCTCGCGCGGCAGGCGCGGCGCCGGCGGGGTCTTGTCCCAGGGCTTGCCGTGGATGCGCACGGCCTCCAGCCAGTCGCGCACGAACTGCTTGTCGAAGCTCGGCGGGTTGGCGCCGGCGGCCAGCGCCTCCTCGTAGCCCTCCACCGGCCAGTAGCGCGAGCTGTCGGGCGTGAGCACCTCGTCCATCAGCACCAGCGCGCCGTCGGCGTCCAGGCCGAACTCGAACTTGGTGTCGGCGATGATCATGCCCTTGGTCAGGGCGATGGCAGCGGCCGTCTCGTACAGCGCGATGCTGGTCTCGCGGATCTGCTGCGCCAGCTTCGGGCCGACCAGCTCGACCACGCGGTCGTAGCTGATGTTCTCGTCGTGCTCGCCCGCCGCCGCCTTGGCCGCCGGCGTGAAGATGGCGCGCGGCAGCCTGGCGGCGTTGGTCAGGCCCTCGGGCAGCGGCACGCCGCACACCGAGCGGCTCTCCTGGTACTCCTTCCAGCCGCTGCCGGCCAGGTAGCCGCGCACCACCGCCTCGACCGGGATCGGCTTGAGGCGCTTGACCAGCATCGAGCGGCCCTCGACCTGCGGCACTTCCTCGGGCCGCACCACGCTTTCGGGCGCCTCGCCGGTCAGGTGGTTGGGGCACAGGCCGCCCAGGCGCTCGAACCACCACAGCGCCATCTTCGTCAGGATCTCGCCCTTGCCCGGGATGGGCTCGCCCATGATCACGTCGAAGGCCGAGAGGCGGTCGCTGGCGACCATCAGGATGCGGTCCTCGCCCACCGCGTAGTTGTCGCGCACCTTGCCGCGCGCGAGCAGGGGCAGGCTCTGGATGGAGGAGGTGTGGACGGTCGTGGTCATGGTGCGGCGGGAGAAGACAGGCGCGGGGCCGGCAGGCGGCCATTGTGCGCAGAAAAAAGCCACCGCGAGCGGTGGCCGGGCGCGTCGGGCGGGGGCCTGCCCCCGCCGCTGCACATCAGGTGAGGGAGGCCTGGTAGATCGACTCGACGGCCTTGTCCAGCGCGGCGTCGAACTCGGCGTCGGACTGCTGGGCGCTGAGGCCCTCGGTCAGCGCGCGGCTGAAGCTGGCGATCACGCCGGGGTTCTTCGCCAGCATGGCGTTCGACTCGTCGCGGCTGTAGCCGCCCGACAGGGCCACCACGCGCACCACCTTCGGGTGCTTCACCAGCTCGCCGTAGAAGCCGTCCACCGTCGGGATGGTCAGCTTGAGCATGACCTTCTGGTCGGCGCCCAGCGCGTCGAGCTGCTTCAGGATGGCGGCCTTGAGCAGCGCCTCGGCCTCCTTCTTGTCGGTGGCCTTGATGTTGACCTCGGGCTCGATGATGGGCATGAGGCCGGCCGCCAGGATCTGCTTGCCGACGGCGAACTGCTGCTCGACCACGGCGTCGATGCCCTTCGGGTTGGCGGCGTTGACCACCGAGCGCATCTTGGTGCCGAAGATGCCCTTCTTCACCGCGCGCGCCAGCAGCGCGTCCAGCTCGGGCATCGGCTTCATCGTCTGCACGCCATCGGCCTCGGCGGCCAGGCCCTTGTCCACCTTCAGGAAGGGCACGACCTGCTTCTTCTCCCACAGGTAGGCGGCGGCGTCCTGGCCGTCGAACTGGCGGTCCATGGTCATCTCGAACAGGATCGCGCCCAGCACGCGCTGGCCGCTGAAGGCCGGGCTGGTCACGATGCGGCTGCGCATCGCGTGCACCAGGTCGAACATCTCGGCCTCGTCCTTGTAGGCCGACTCCTCGACACCGTAGAGCTTGAGGGCCTTGGGCGTGCTGCCGCCGCTCTGGTCCAGCGCGGCGATGAAGCCCTTGCCGGTGGAAACCTTGTTCAGCTGTTCCTGGTTCACTGTGTCGCTCTCTTCGTCGTCGTTCGGGGGGAGCCGCCGGGGCGGCGCGGTCAGCCGGGGATTGTAGAAGGCGGGTTATCCCCTACCGCGCCGTGCCGATTTCAAAAGGCAAGCGGCAAGCGCGGCCCGTCAGGACGCCCGGCAGATCTTGAGCATGTTGGTCCCGCCCGGCGCCCCCATCGGCTCGCCGCAGGTGATGGCGTAGACGTCGCCGCTTTGCACGATGCCGCGCGTCTTCAGGTGCCGCTCGGCCTGGTCCAGCGCGGCGTCGCGGTCGTTCTCGGAATCCATCAGCAGCGGCCGCACGTTGCGGTACAGCGCCATCTTGCGCTGCGTCGCCAGACGGGACGTGAGCGCGTACACCGGGATGTGCGCCGCATGCCGGCTCATCCACAGCGCCGTGGAGCCCGATTCGGTGAGCGCGACGATCGCCTTGGCGCCCAGGTGGTGCGCGGTGAACAGCGCGCCCATGGCGATGGACTGGTCGATGCGGGTGTAGTGGCCGCTGAAGTCCAGGTCGCGCGTGGTGTCCTCGGCCTGCTCGGCGGCCTCGCAGATGCGGCTCATCTCCTGCACCGTCTCCAGCGGATAGCGGCCGGAGGCGGTCTCGGCGCTGAGCATCACGGCGTCGGTGCCGTCGAGCACGGCGTTGGCCACGTCGCTCACCTCGGCGCGGGTGGGCACCGGGTTGGTGATCATCGACTCCATCATCTGCGTGGCGGTGATGACGACCTTGTCCATCTCGCGCGCCATGCGGATCATCTTCTTTTGCAGCGCCGGCACGGCGGCGTTGCCCACCTCCACCGCCAGGTCGCCGCGCGCGACCATGATGCCGTCGCTGGTGGCCATGATCTCGTCGAGCTTGGGGATCGCCTCGGCACGCTCGATCTTGGCGATCATGCCGGGCTTGTGGCCCCACTCGGCGCCGGCCACGTTGCACAGCTGGCGCGCCATCTCCATGTCGGTCGCGTTCTTCGGGAAGCTCACCGCCACATAGTCGGCCTGGAAGCTCATCGCCGTCTTGAGGTCTTCCATGTCCTTGGCCGTGAGCGCCGGCGCGGTGAGGCCGCCGCCCTGCTTGTTGATGCCCTTGTTGTTCGACAGCTCGCCGCCCAGCTTCACCGTGGTGTGGACGGCGTCGCCGACCACCGCGTCGACGGTCAGCACGATCAGCCCGTCGTTCAGCAGCAGCCGGTCGCCGGGCTTCACGTCGCGCGGCAGGTCCTTGTAGTCCAGCCCCACCGCATCCACGTCGCCCGGCTCGGTGCGGGCGGCGTCGAGCACGAACTTCGCGCCCGGCTCCAGCCAGACCTTGCCCTCGGCGAACCGGCCCACGCGGATCTTCGGGCCCTGCAGGTCGGCCATGATGGCCACCTCGCGCCCGGCGCGGCGCGCCGCCTCGCGCACCATCGCCGCGCGCGCGATGTGGTCCTGCGCCGTGCCGTGGCTGAAGTTCAGCCGCACCACGCTGACCTTGTGCACGATCATCTGCTCCAGCAGCTCGGGCGTGCTGGAAGCCGGTCCCAGCGTGGCGACGATCTTGGTGGCGTGGCGGGGAAGGCGGTCGGCAGGCATGGACGGTGTCTCCATCAGTTTGTATTCTCAACTGTATACACTTTTCGCCCGGGAGGGAATCCCCGGCTGGCGCGGCGCCGCGGAAAACGGCGGCGCGATAGGATGACACGGCCACCCGCCTCCTGAGGATCGCCCATGCCCTTCATCGCCATGAACCGCTTCCGCATCGTGCCCGGCCGCGAGGACGAATTCGTCGAGATGTGGCGGCAGCGGGACAGCTACCTGTCGAACGTGCCCGGCTTCGTCGAATTCCACCTGCTGCGCGGGCCCACGACGGACGAGCACACCCTGTTCGCCTCGCACACGGTCTGGGCGTCGCGCGCCCACTTCGAGGACTGGACGCGCTCGGAAGCCTTCCGCGCCGCGCATGCGGGCGCCGGACAGAAGCGCGACCTGTACCTCGGGCCGCCGCAACTGGAGCTGTTCGACGCGGTGATCTGACCTCAGCCCGCCGCCCGCTTCTCCAGGATCTCGAAGGCCGGGAGCTGCTTGCCCTCCAGCACTTCCAGGAAGGCGCCGCCGCCGGTGGAGATGTAGCCCACGTCCTTCTCGATGCCGTACTTGGCGATGGCCGCCAGCGTGTCGCCGCCGCCCGCGATGGAAAAGGCGCTGCTGGCCGCGATGGCCCGCGCGATGGTCTCGGTGCCGTGCGCGAAGGCGTCGAACTCGAACACGCCCACCGGCCCGTTCCAGACGATGGTGCCGGCCTCGCGCAACTGCGCGGCGAGCTGCCCGGCGGTCTTCGGGCCGATGTCGAGGATCAGGTCGTCCTCGGCCACGTCGGCTGCCGCCTTCACGGTGGCGGGCGCGTCAGCGGCGAAGGTCTTGGCCGTGACCACGTCCACCGGGATCGGCACCGCCGCGCCGCGCGCGCGCATGGCCTCGATCACCGCCTTGGCCTCGCCCAGCAGGTCGGGCTCGGCCAGCGACTTGCCGATGGGCAGGCCCGCCGCCAGCATGAAGGTGTTGGCGATGCCGCCGCCCACGATGAGCTGGTCCACGTTCTTCGCCAGGCTCTGCAGAATGGTGAGCTTGGTGCTGACCTTGGAGCCGGCCACGATGGCCACCAGCGGGCGCTTCGGCTGCGCCAGCGCCTTGGAGATGGCGTCGATCTCGGCCGCCAGCAGCGGGCCGGCGCAGGCCACCTTGGCGAACCGGGCGATGCCGTAGGTGGTCGCCTCGGCGCGGTGGGCGGTGCCGAAGGCGTCGTTGACGTAGATGTCGGTGAGCGCGGCGAGCTTTTTCGCCAGCGCCTCGTCGTTCTTCTTCTCGCCCTTGTTGAGGCGGCAGTTCTCCAGCAGCACCACGCTGCCGGGCTGCACGTCGACGCCGTCGACCCAGTCGGCCACCAGCGGCACCTCGCGGCCAAGCAGCTCGCCCAGCCGCGCGGCGACCGGCGCCAGCGAATCCTCGGGCTTGAACTCGCCCTCCTTCGGGCGGCCCAGGTGCGAGGTGACCATCACGGCCGCGCCGGCGTCCAGCGCCATGCGGATGCACGGCACCGAGGCGCGGATGCGCGTGTCCTCGGTGATGGCGCCGCTGTCGTCCTGCGGCACGTTGAGATCGGCACGGATGAACACGCGCTGGCCGGCAACCTTGCCTTGCGCGCACAGATCGGAAAAACGGAGGATGTCCATGATCGAAGCCCGGGAAGTTGGAAGGCGGAAGCGGCGGCCGGCGGGGCCGCGGCGATGCTGGATTTCATTGTAGGTTTGGCCTCTTCGGCTGCTGGGTCACCAGCAGTTCGACGAAGGCCTGCGCCGCGGGCGACAGCGAGCGCCGCGCGGGCGTGTAGACGCAGACGTCGCGGTCGAAGTCCGGCGCGGTGAGCCGCACCATCGCCAGTCCCCAGGCCCGCACCAGCGGCGCCGAGTAGGTCGGGCAGACCGTGAGGCCCAGGCCGTTGGCGGCCATGCCGATGGCCGTGGTCATGTACGAGACCTCCTGCGTGCCCGGCTGCTGGATCCATTCGCGCAGCTCGGCCGCCAGCTCGGGGCCGATGCGGGCGCGGAAGTCACGGGTCGGCGCGATGAAGGGCCATGCGGCGAGCTCGCGCCACCGCACCGAGCGACGCCGCGCCAGCGGATGCGCCTGCGGGCACACCAGCCAATGGCGGTCGCGCAGGAGCGCGCGGCGCTCGACGGCTTCGTCCACTGGCACGTCCTGGCCGACCGCCAGCTCGACCTGCCCGCTGCGCAGGCCGTCGAGCAGCCGCTCCGGCAGGGTGTCGGCCAGGCGGACTTCCACGTCCGGGTAGCGCGCGCGGTAGGCCGCGATCACCGGCGGCATGAAGGCGCAGGCCATGAGCTGCGGCGCCGCCAGCCGCAGCACGCCCTTCTTCTTGTCGCGCAGATCGGTCACGCCGGCCACCGCGCCCGCCAACTCGGCCAGCAGGCGCTGGGCCGAAGGCAGGAACTCGCGGCCGGCCTCCGTCAGCAGCACCTGGCGGGTATGGCGGTCCAGCAGCTGCACGCCCATCTCGCGCTCCAGCTCGCGCACCAGCACGCTCAGGGCCGACTGCGTCAGGTGCAGCGTCCGCGCGGCCGCGGTGAAGCTGCCGGCCTCGGCCACCGCGACGAAGGCGCGCAACTGGCGCAGGGTGAGATTCATGGCCATCCTTCATCAATCGATGAATTAATTTCGATTGCATCATAGAAGACGCTGCGGCCCAATGGCGCCTCGCGTCGGCCGGGAGGCCGCGCCGAACGGAGACGAGACCAATGCCGATGGACCCCCTGCCCGTGCCCGTGCGCGGCCTGCACCACTTTGCCTGGCGCTGCCGCGACAGCGAGGAGACGCGCCGCTTCTGGGAAGACCTGCTGGGCCTGCCGCTGGTGCACGTGATCAAGAACGACCACGTGCCCAGCACGGGCGAGTACTGCCCCTACGTCCACATCTTCTTCCAGATGCGCGACGGCTCGTACATCGCCTTCTTCGACCTCGGCGACGACGTGCAGGCCGAGCCCTCGCCCAACACGCCCGCCTGGGTGAACCACATCGCGCTGCGGGTGGACTCGGTGGACGACCTGCGCAGCGCCAAGGCGCGGCTGGAAGCGGCCGGCGTGCAGGTGCTGGGCATCACCGACCACCACATCATCGACTCGATCTACTTCTTCGACCCCAACGGCATCCGGGTGGAACTGACCACCCCCACGGTGCCCCCGGCCGAGATGGAGGCCCATGCCCGGGTGGCGCATGCCGAGCTGGAGGCGTGGACGCAGCGCAAAGCGCTGCTGCGCCACGAGCGCGCTGGGGCCACGCATGCCTGAGCTGCAACTCGCCGTCATCGACGTCAAGCCCGGCGCGGCGCTGGAGAGCCAGTCCGGCCTGCAGATGCTGCGGCCGCGCATCTTCGGCGCCTTCATGGCACCGGCGGGCCCGAGGAAGGTCGCGGCCATCGTGATGCACCCGACCAGCAACTTCATGGGCCACTACCTCATCGGCCCGCTGGCCGAGCGCGGCATCTGCTGCCTGGGCCTGAACTCGCGCTACATGGGCAACGACACGCTGCTGCTGATGGAGCGCGCCATCCAGGACCTGGGCGCCGGCGTGAAGCACCTGCGCGCGATGGGTTACGAGAAGATCGTGCTGGTCGGCAACTCCGGCGGCGCGGCGCTGGCCAGCTTCTACCAGGCGCAGGCCGAGCGGCTGACCGCCACGCACTTCCCGGACGGCGACCCCACGCACCTGCATCCCGACGACCTGCCGCCGGTGGACGGCATCGCGCTGGCCGCCGCGCACCTGGGCCGCTCGCGCCTGCTGGCCGACTGGATCGACCCGTCGGTGACGGACGAGCACGATCCGCTGTCGGTCGACCCGGCGCTCGACATGTACGACCCGCGCCACCGGGTGCCCTACGAGGCCGCGTTCCTCGCGCGCTTCAAGGGCGCGCAGCAGGCGCGGCTGCAGCGCATCGAGCAGTGGGCGCTCAACCGCCTGGAGCAGCTGCGCAGCACGCCGGGCGCCCCGCGCGACCAGGCCTTCATCGTCTACCGCACCCATGCCGACCCGCGCTGCGTGGACCTCTCGCTCGACCCGAACGACCGCGCCCCCGGCAGCGTGTGGGGCGACGCGCGGCAGGTGAACTACTCGGCCAACGCGATGGGCCGCACCACCTCGCTCACGGCCTTCCTGTCGCAGTGGTCCTCGCGCTCGCAGGCCGACGGCCCGGCCAACCTCGCGCGCACCAGCTGCCCCAAGCTCCTGCTGACGTACACCGCCGACCAGTCGACCTTCCCGAGCACGCGCGATGCCTGGCTGGCCGCCGGCGGCGAGCACATCCGCAACGTCGACATCGTGGGCGGCAACCACTACCTGGCCGGCCAGCCGGAGCTGGTGCCCCGGGCGGCGGACGCCATCGCCGAGTTCGCCCACGCGCTCTGAGCGCCCAGGCGCACGGCGCCACGGACACACGAGACAAAGAAGAGAGACAGCCCCGCCATGGAAACCTTCCGCTTCGCCGAGCCCTACGAGCTCCCGAGCTGGCCTTTCACGCCGCCGCCCGAACTCGGCGGCGCGGCCATGCGCCACCCCATCGTGATCGTCGGCGGCGGCCTCTCCGGCCTGACGCTGGCCTGCGACCTCGCCGTGCGCGGCATCCGCTGCGTGCTGCTGGACGAGGACGACACCGTCGGCGTGCGCGGCGCCTCCTCGCGCGGCATCTGCTACGCGCAGAAGAGCCTGGAGATCTTCGCGCGCCTGGGCATCTACGAACGCATCGCCGCCAAGGGCATCACCTGGTCGTTCGGCCGGACCTTCTCGGGCGACGAGGAGGTCTACAGCTTCAACCTCCGGACGGACAGCGTCTCCGTCCAGCCGCCCTTCATCAACCTGCAGCAGTTCTACATCGAGTGGTTCCTGGTCGAGCGCATCCTCGAACTGGGCCTGACCGAGCTGCGCTGGAAGAACCGCCTCACCCGCATCGAGCCGGGCGAGGACGGCGTGACGCTGGAGGTGGACACGCCCGCCGGCGCCTACGCACTGCACGCCGACTACGTCATCGACGCCACGGGCGCCAACAGCCCCATCCGCACGCAGCTCGCGCTGCCCGCCCGTGCCTCGCGCAGCACCGACCGCTGGTGCATCAGCGACGTGCGCTTCACGAAACCGCTGCCCATCGAGCGCTGGACCTGGGTGGACGCGCCCTTCAACGAAGGCCGGGGCGTCTGGCAGCACCTGATGGGCGACGGCGTGTGGCGCATGGACTACCAGATGCCCGAGGACTGCGACACGGACGAGATCAGCCAGCCCGAGGTGGCCGGCGCCCGGCTGCGCGAACAGCTCGGGCCGGACGTCGAGTTCGAGTTCGTCTGGATCGGCCCCTACGGCTACCGCGACCACCTGCTGGAGCGCTTCCGCCACGGCCGCCTCTTCTTCATCGGCGATGCGGCGCACGTGGTCAGCCCCTTCGGCGCGCGCGGCGGCAACACGGGCATCCAGGATGCCGCCAACCTGGCCTGGAAACTCGCGCTGGTGCTCGGAGGGCATGCGGACGCGTCGCTGCTGGACAGCTACGACGCCGAGCGCCGGCCGGCGGCCGAGAAGAACCTGGAAGTGACGAGCCGCTCTGCGCGCTTCCTCGCGCCGCGCTCGCCGGCGGAGCACACGCTGCGCCGCGCGGTGGTCGCGCTGGCCCGGCACCACGCCTTCGCCCGCGGCCTGGTGAACACCGGCCGCATGTCGGTCGCCAACGACTACCCGCCCGCGCCGCACCTGCCCGACGGCAGCCGTACGGTGCAGAACGTGGCGCTGCGCGCCGCCGACGGCGCGGACACCACGCTCATGCAGCTGCTGGGCCAGGGCACCCGCGGCCTGGCGCTGTGGCGCGCGCCCGGCGACGGGGCCGCGCAGGCGATGTCGGCCGCGCTGGCCGGCCTGCCGGCTCGCCTCGCCGCGCTGGGCGGCAGCAGCGGCCTGCCCACCTTCGAAGCCGGCGAGGCCGAACTGGCCCACCTCGGCCTCGCGGCGCCCGGCAGCCTGCTGCTGGTGCGGCCCGACGGCTACCGCGCCGCGCTGCTGCCGGCGCCCGACCCCGACACCACGGCCGAGGCCGTGCGCACCGCCTTCGCGCTGAACCGAGCCTGAGCATGCCGCTGATCACCGAGCCCCACATCCCCGACCCCGACGGCTTCTATGCCGCCTGGCTGCAGGCCCACGAGGGCCTGAGCGAAGCGCAGAGCGCCGACCTCAACGCCCGCCTGGTGCTGCTGCTGGCCAACCAATGCGCAGACCAGCAGGTGCTGCTGGCCTGCATCGACGCCGCCCGCGAGGCGGCCTGAACCCGGCCCCGCCCACGATGAACACCTCCGTCTCCTTCGCCTCCGCCTCCGACACCCGCGAGCAGAAGCCCCAGGTGCGCGAACTCGCGCCCAACGTCTACGGCTACATCAGCGACTTCGATCCCAACTGCGGCTTCGTGGTCGGCGACGAGCATGTCGTGCTGATCGACACGCGTCCCACGCCGCGCATGGCGCGCGACTTCCTGGCGGCCATCCGCACGGTGACCGACAAGCCGGTCAGGTTCATCGTGCTCACGCACTACCACGCGGTGCGCGTGATGGGCGCCAGCGCCTTTCCGCAGGTGCAGGCCATCGTCGCCAGCAACGGCACGCTGGACTGGATCCGCACGCGCGGCCAGGCCGACTTCGATTCGGAAGTGGGCCGCTTCCCGCGCCTGTTCGCGGGCGTGGAAGAGATCCCCGGCCTGACGATGCCGACCATGAGCTTCGAGCGCGAGATGAGCCTGTGGCTGGACGGCGGCCGCGAACTGCGGCTGCTGGCCCTGGGCCGCGGCCATTCGGGCGGCGACACGGTGGCCTGGCTGCCGGACTGCGGCGTGTGCTTCTCGGGCGACGTGGTCGAGAACCATTGCGGCGTGTACGCCGGCGACGCCTACATCCGCGACTGGGCCGGCACGCTCGATGCGGTCAAGGCGCTGCGGCCGCGCGTGCTGGTGCCCGGCCGCGGCGCCGTGCTGCAGGGCGAGGCCGCCTGCGGCGAGGCCATCGACCTGACGAAGGACTTCCTCGCCACCCTGCTGGGCGCGGTGCGCGCCGGCATCGACGCAGGCGACACGCTCAAGGGCTGCTTCGCGCGCGCCGAGGCGGCCATGACGCCGCGCTTCGGCGACTGGCCGGTGTTCCAGCACGTGCTGCCCTTCGACGTCTCGCGCGCCTACGACGAGCTGACCGGCACCGAGCACCCCGTGATCTGGACCGCGGAGCGCGACCGCGCGCTCTGGCAGGTGCTGCGCGGCTGAGCCTTCCTTCCCTTTCCCATCCCACTCCAAGGAGACAACCCGATGAAGCAACTCGTGCGCGCCCTCGGCGCCGCCGCCGCCCTGGCCCTGGCAGCCGGCGCCGCCCTGGCACAGGCCTATCCCAGCCAGCCGCTGAAGTGGATCGTGCCCTACGTGGCCGGCGGAGGCACCGACAACCTGGCGCGCAACCTGGCTGAAGCGATGCAGGCCGACTTCGGCCAGCCGATCATCATCGACAACCGCCCCGGCGCCTCCACCAACATCGGCGTGGCGGCGATGATGGCGGCCAAGCCGGACGGCTACACCATCATGCAGGCGGAGAACGCCGCGCTGCTCTTCAACGAGCACATGTTCGGCAAGCTGCCGTACAACCCGGCCAGCGACTTCACCTACATCGGCACCATCGGCCGCTTTCCGGTGGCGCTGGTGGTGCACCCGGATTTCCCGGCGAAGACGCTCGCGGAGTTCACCGCCTACGCGAAGGCCAACGGCGACAAGCTGAGCTACGCCTCGCCCGGCAACGGCTCGCCGCACCACATGGCGATGGAGCTGTTCAAGCAGCAGGCCGGGCTGAACATCACGCACGTGCCCTACAAGGGCGCCGCGCCGGCCATGACCGACGTGATGGGCGGCCAGGTGCCGATCATGATGCTGGACCTGGCCTCGGGCCTGCCCATCATCAAGTCCGGCAAGGTCCGCGCGCTGGCCATCGCGCTGCCGCAGCGCGCCAGCGCCCTGCCCGAGCTGCCGACCTTCGCCGAACTCGGCCTCAAGGGCGTGAACGCCTACGCCTTCCACGGCCTCATCGGCCCGAAGGGCATGCCCAAGGAAGCCGTGGCGCGTCTCAATGCGGGGCTGCACAAGGCGATGCAGTCTCCCAAGGTCGTCAGGCTCTTCGCCGATTTCGGCTTCGAGCCGATGCCGGGCACGCCCGAGGACTTCTACCGGACGGCGCGCGCCGAGAGCGAGCGCTGGGGCAAGGTGATCGCGGCGGCGGGCGTGAAGCTGGACTGATCGGAGACAACCATGCCTGACGCCATGCCGGCAGATCTGCCGCCGCCGGTGGGCCGCTTCCACTACACGCGCTTCGCGCCGCGCCTGCCCGCGCTGCAGGACGGCACGGAGACGCAGCGCCACGCAGTGGCGA
>NZ_JBIQNC010000116.1:0-16525 GCF_044462705.1 Xenophilus sp. | reverse complement strand
TCGGTCTTCGCGGCGTGGCCGACCAGCTCGCCTACAGCGCATCCAAGCATGGGGTGATCGGCCTGACGCGTTCGCTGGCGCGGGCGCTGGGGCCGCGCGGCATCACCGCGAACGCCGTCTGTCCCGGCTGGGTGGCCACGCGCATGGCGCTCGACCGTCTCGAGCAACTGGGCATGAGCCGCGCCCAGGCCGTGGCGCTCACCCCCACGGGCCGCTTCAGCGAGCCCGATGAAGTCGCCGCCCTGGTGGCGTTCCTGGCGAGCGAGGCGGCCGGCAACATCACGGGGCAGGCGCTCTCCATCGACGGCGGGGCGCTCGCATGAGCCCCCGCCCGGCCGTTCCGAAGGGGGCTCGCACCGCAGTGCGAAGCACGGAGGTTACCCAATGAGCACCGCCCGGCCGCTCCGAAGGCGTTCGGACCCGCAGTGCGCGGCACGAAGGGCAGTCCGGTGAGCAGCGCGCTTCCCGAGCGGCTGGATGCGGACTACGTGATCGTCGGCGCAGGCTCGGCGGGCTGCGCGCTGGCGCATCGCCTGGCGGAGCACGGGCAATGCCGCGTGCTCCTGCTCGAGGCCGGCGGCCTCGACAGCGACCCGGGCATACGCGTGCCGCTGGGCTTTGCGCGCAACGCCTACAACCCCCGGCTGGCCTGGCTCTACGAGACCGAGCCGATACCGGGGCTGGACAACCGGCGCCTGGTGTGGCCGCGCGGACGTGTTCTGGGCGGCTCCAGCGCCATCAACGCGATGATCTACGTGCGCGGCCAGCAGGAGGACTACGACGCCTGGGCCTCGGCCGGCTGCAGCGGCTGGTCCTACCGGGAACTGCTGCCGCTGTTCCAGCGTGCGGAAGGCTACCGTGGCGGGCATGCCGCGGACTACGGCACGCAGGGGCCCATCGGCCTGGCCGATCCGCCGTTCGAGCATCCGCTGCACGACCGGTTCGTCGAAGCCGGGCGCGAACTCGGCTTTGCCTACAACCCCAACTTCAACGGCAACGGCCAGCACGGCGTGGGGCGCTACCAGCTCACGGTGCGCGACGGATGCCGCAGCAGCGCCGCGAGCTACCTGCGCCAGGGCGGACGGCATGCGGGACTGCATGTGGTGACCGGCGCGCGCGTGAGCCGCGTGCTGTTCGAGCGGGGGCGTGCGATCGGCGTCGCCTTCACGCGCGACGGCCGCGAGCACCGGGCGCTGGCGCAGGCCGAGACCATCCTCGCGGCAGGCGCCATCGCCTCGCCCCAGCTGCTGCAGCTCTCGGGCATCGGTGCCGGTGCGCTGCTGCATCCGCTGCGCATTCCCGTGGTCGTCGACCAGCCGTCGGTGGGCGCGAACCTGATGGATCACCTGAACGTGCGCGTGGTGATGCGCTGCCGGGGACCGTCGCTCAACGCCCTGCGGCGAAGCGCATGGCGGCAGGGCCTGGCGGGGATCCGCTACCTGGCCACGCGGCGCGGCGCGCTCGCGGGCGGCCCCATGACGATGGGCCTCTTCGCGCGCAGCCGGGCGGACGTGCCCACCGCCGACCTGCAACTGCACTTCCTGGCGTTCAGCGCGGCCGCAACGGCCGGGAGCGTGCACGCATTCCCGGGAATGACCATCTCCTGCGTGCCCAACCGGCCCCTGAGCCGCGGCCACCTGCGGATCCGCAGCGCCGATCCAGGCGAGGCCCCGCGGATCGTGCCCAACTACCTGGCCGAACCCTCGGATGCCGAGACGCTGGTCGACGGCCTGATGCTCGCGCGGGAACTCTTCGCCACGCGCGCCTTCGCCACGCAGGCCGTGGCCGAGATGAGCCCCGGCGCGGACATTCGCACGCGGGCCCAGTGGCTGGCCTATGGCCGTGCCCATGCGGGAACGGCCTTCCACCCGAGCGGCACCTGCCGCATGGGTGCGGACGGCGCCGCCGTCGTGGACCCCGAACTGCGCGTGCGCGGCGTCCAGGGGCTGCGCGTCGCCGACGCGTCGATCCTGCCGAGCATCGTCTCCGGCAACACCAACGCGGTGTCGATCCTCATCGGCGAAAAGGCCGCCGATCTTCTGCTGTGCCGCGGCGCCCCTGCGCCGCCCGGCTGAAGCCGTCCTATTCCGCTTCGAGCCTTGCCCTCCCCTTCTTCTCAGGAGCCTCGCCCATGCCTGCCACCGCCACCGGCCACACTCCCCTGCCCCCGCAGCTGCTCGACCAGCTCGCCGGCTTCGACACGCCCACCATCTGCAATGCGCTCGAGGTGATCGCGCCTGAACGCCGCGCCGTCGGCTTCACCACCGAGAGCCTGACCTGCCTGTACCCCGGGCTCAAGCCGATGGTGGGCTACGCGCGCACGGCCACCATGCGCTCGATCCATCCGCTGCAGCAGACGCCCCAGGAGGCCGGCCAGCGCACCATGGCCTACTACGAGTACATCGCCGAGGGCGGCCCGGCGCCGTCGATCTGCGTCATCCAGGACCTGGACGGCGCGCGCGCGGGCTTCGGCTCGTTCTGGGGCGAGGTCAACACCCACATCCACCTCGGCCTGGGATGCAGGGGCGTGGTCACCGACGGCAGCGTGCGCGACGTGGACGCCAACGCCGAAGGCTTCCAGATGCTGTGCCGCATGGTGGTGCCTTCGCATGCGCACTATCACATCGTCGATTTCGGCGGCACGGTGTCGGTGGCGGGCGCGTACTTCGGCCATGGCGACCTGATCCACGCCGACCGGCACGGCGCGGTGATCATCCCGCCCGAGCATGCAGCGCGGATCCCCGAGGTGGTGGACACCCTCACGCGCCGGGAGGCGGTCATCATCGCTGCGGCGAAGGCCCCGGGCTTCGACATCGCGGCGCTGCGCCGGGCCATCGGCAGCGCCCGCGACATCCATTGACGCCGGTCACCGCCGCATGATTCCGATCATCGACGCGCATCACCATCTGTGGGAGCCCGGCGAGGGGCGCCATCCATGGATGCGGGCGGCCGCGCCCAAGTTCATGGGCGACACCGCGCCGGTCTGCCAACCCTATCGGATCGAGGACTTCCGGCATGAAGCGCAGTCGGGCACGGGCCTGCGGCTGGCGGGATCCGTCCACCTGCAGTGCGGCCGCAACCCCGCCCTGCCCGCCGAGGAAACGGCCTGGATCCAGGCCCAGGCGGACCGCAGCGGACTGCCGGTCGCCATCGTGGGATACGCCAACCTTGCCGACCCCTCGCTCGACGTCCTGCTCGATGCGCATGCCGGAAGCGCGGGCTTCCGGGGCGTGCGGCAGATGCTCAACTGGCACGACACGGACGAGCGCCTGCGCCTGTGCGACCGCGGCGACTACCTGCGCGACGCGCGATGGCTGGCCGGTTTCGCCCGCCTCGGCGAGCGCGGGCTGTCCTTCGACCTGCAGCTCAATCCCTGGCAGCTGGCCGACGCCCATGCCGCGGCCAGCGCCCACCCCGGCACGGTGGTGGTGATCAACCACGCGGGGCTGCCTTTCGGCGGCGACGCGGCCCGACGCGCCTGGCGCACCGGCATGGCGGCGCTGGCCGGACTGCCCCAGGTGCACGTCAAGTTCTCCGGCATGGGCATGGTCGACCCTCTCTGGAGCGCCGGGAGCGTGCAGCCACTGTTCGACACGCTGCTGCAATGCTTCGGCCCGGAGCGGATGATGTTCGCCTCCAACTTCCCGATCGACCGCCTGTACAGGCGCTACGGCGAGGTCTACGCCCAGTACGCCGCCTTGTGCCGCCATCTGGGCGAGGCCGAGCGCGACGCGCTCTTCCAGGCCAACGCCCGCCGGGTCTACCGCATCGACACTCCACTCCGGCAAGCATGAACACCACGGCCATCTACCCCAGCCTTCGCGACCGGGTCGTCTTCGTCAGCGGGGGCGGCAGCGGCATCGGCGCCAGCCTGGTCGGGCACTTCGCGCGCCAGGGCGCCCGCGTCGGCTTTGTCGACATCGCCGACGAATCCTCGCGCACGCTGTGTGACGACCTGGAGCGCCAGGGCCTGCCGCGGCCGCACTTCGAGCATTGCGACGTGAGGGACGTGGCGGCGCTGCAGGCCGCGATCGCCCGCGTCGCAGCCGCCTTCGGCGACATCGACGTGCTCGTGAACAACGCGGCCAACGACGAACGCCATGCGCTCGACAGCCTGACCACCGAGCTCTGGCAGCAACTGATGGACGTGAACCTTCGCCACCACGCCTTCGCGGCGCAGGCGGTGATCGAGGGCATGCGGCGCAAGCGCGGCGGCTCGATCATCAACCTGAGTTCGGTGACCTGGCTCAAGGGCACGCCGGGCCTGCCCGTGTACGTGGCGGCCAAGGCCGCGATCGTGGGCCTGACCAAGGCCCTGGCGCGCGAGTTCGGCGCCGACGGCATCCGCGTGAACGCCCTGCTGCCGGGCTGGGTCATGACCGAGCGCCAGGTCTCGCGCTGGCTCACGCCCGAGGCCGAGGCCCGGCTCATGCAGAACCAGTGCCTGAAGGAGAAGCTGTACCCCGAGGACATCGCGCGCATGGCGCTGTTCCTGGCGGCCGACGACAGCCGCCTGATCAGCGCCCAGAGCTTCATCGTCGACGGCGGCGCGACCTGACCCCCGGGCGGCGCGGCCGCCGTTCGCGGGGGTGCCGGCCTCAGACGAGCCCGGGCGCCGGCCCGAGACTTTGCGCAAAGAAGCACGCCACGCGGCGTTCTCCCGCGCCGCTGCCGCCTTCACCCGGCAGCAGGTCCAGCGGCGGAACCGACTGCCTGCAGGCGTCCTGGGCGTGCGGGCAGCGCGGATGGAAGGGACAGCCCGGCGGCGGCGCGGCCGGGTTGGGCAGGTCGCCGGCGATCTCCACCGCGCGGCGGCGGCGCGACGGATCGGGGGACGGGATCGCAGCCAGCAGCGTGCGCGTGTACGGGTGGCGCGGATCGCGGAAGATCTGCTCCACCGGCCCGTGCTCGACGATCCGCCCCAGGTAGACGATCGCGACCTGGTCGCACACGTGCTCGATGATCGCGAGGTCGTGCGAAATGATCAGGTAGCTGAGCCCGAACTCCCTGCGCAGGTCCGCCATGAGGTTGAGGATCTGCGCCCTCACCGAGACGTCGAGCGCGCTCACCGGCTCGTCCGCCACCACGAGCTGGGGGTTCAGGACCAGCGCGCGCGCGATGCCGATGCGCTGGCGCTGCCCGCCCGAGAACTGGTGCGGAAACTGCCGTGCCTGCGCGGCCGACAGGCCCACGCGCTCCAGCAGCCGCAGCGCGATCGCATCGGCTTCGGAGCGGCTGAAGCCGCCGAGCGCGTCCAGCGGCTCGCGCACCAGCTCGAGTGCGCGCAGGCGCGGATCCAGCGAGGCATAGGGATCCTGGAACACGAACTGCATGTGCCGCCTCGCCTCGCGCAGCGCCCGCCCGCGCAGGTGGGTGATGTCCTGCCCCTGCAGCGCGATGCGTCCGCTGGTGGGCTCCAGCAGGCGCAGGATGCAGCGCGCCAGCGTGGTCTTGCCGGAGCCGCTCTCGCCCACGATGCCCAGGGTTTCGCCGCGGCGCAGGCGCAGGCTCACGTCGTTGACCGCGTGCACGTGCTGGCGCGGGCCGAACGGCGTGCGCCGGCGCAGCGGATAGCGCATGCTGAGGTTGCGTACGTCGAGCAGGATGTCGGCTTCGGACTTCATGCCGGCTCCTTCGTGGGCGCCGCATCGGCGGGCGCGCTGGTGACCCAGCATGCGCTGGCGTGCCCGTCGGCGTCGGACAGCAAGGGCGGCACGGCGCCGGCGCAGCGCGCCTCGGCGCGCGCGCAGCGCGGCTCGAAGCGGCAGCCCTGCCGTATGACGCCGATGCCGGGCACGCTGCCGGGGATCTCGGCCAGGCGCTGCACGCCCTCGCGCCAGCGTTGGCCCAGGCGCGGCACGGAGGCCAGCAGCCCTTCGGTGTACGGATGGCGCGGCCGGCGGAAGACCTCGCCGACTTCGCCCGTCTCGACGATGCGGCCCGCATACATCACCGCCACGCGGTCGGTGTACTGGGCGACCACGCCCATGTCGTGCGTGATCAGGAGCACCGCCACGCCCAGTTCGCGCCGCAGGCCGTCGATGAGGTCGAGCACCTGGGCCTGGGTCGTCACGTCGAGCGCGGTGGTGGGTTCGTCGGCGATCAGCACCTTGGGCGCATAGGCCAGTGCCATCGCGATCATGACGCGCTGGCGCATGCCGCCGCTGAGTTCGTGCGGGTAGCGCCTCAGGATGCCCACGGGGTCGGGGATGCGCACCAGCGACAGCAGTTCCAGCACGCGGGCGCGCGTCGCGGCACCGGCGCCATCGCCGTGCGCCACGAAGACCTCCGCGATCTGGTCGCCGACGGTGTAGCAGGGATTGAGGGCCGACAGCGGCTCCTGGAAGACCATCGACATCTCGCGCCCGCGGATGCGGCGCATCTGCGCGTCCGGGGCCGTGCGCAGGTCCCTGCCGTCGAACAGGATCTCGCCGCCGCTCACGCGGCCGGCCTGGCGGTCGATCAGCCTCAGCAGCGACAGCGCCGTCACGCTCTTGCCCGAACCCGATTCGCCGACCAGTCCGAGCACCTCGCCGCGGCGCAGCGAGAAGGACACGCCGTCCACCGCGCGGCGGGCCGAGGGGCCGCTGCCGAACTCGGTCACCAGCTCGCGCACCTGCAGCACGGCCGCGTCCTGGGGCTTGTTGGCGGCACCGCTCACGGGCGGCCTCCGTGGAGTCTGGGATCGAGGATGTCGCGCAAGGCGTCTCCGAGCAGGTTGAAGCCGACGAGCGTGCAGGTCAGCATGAGCCCGGGGAAGGTCATGAGCCAGGGCGCGCCGAGGATGTTGCTGCGCCCCTCGGCCAGCATGTTGCCCCACGAAGGCTCTGGCGGCGTCACGCCCACGCCGAGGAAGGACAGCCCCGCCTCGATGAGGATGGCGTCGGCCAGGAACACGGTGCAGGTCACGATGATCTGCGCCGTCGCGTTCGGCAGCAGGTGGCGGCGGATGATGGCCAGGGGCGTCCGGCCGCTGGCGCGCGCCGCTTCCACGTAGTCCATTTCGCGCAGCGCCAGCGTCTCGGCGCGCACCACGCGCGCGAAGCGCGGCACGAACAGCAGGCTGATCGTGAGAATGAGGTTGAGCAGGCTCGGCCCCAGCGCCGCGACCATGGCCAGCGCCAGGATCACGATGGGAAAGCTCAGCAGCATGTCGATGGGCCGCATGATGGCCACGTCGACCCAGCCCTTGAAGTAGCCGGCCAGAAGGCCCAGCAGGCTGCCGATCAGGCAGCCGAGCGCCACGCCGGAGAAACCGATCAGCAGCGAGGGCCGCGCGCCCCACATCATGCGCGAGAGCACGTCGCGGCCGAAGAAGTCGGTTCCCAGCCAATGGCCCGCGGAGGGCGGCATCATGCCCGCCGCGGGATCGATGGCCAGCGGGTCGTGCGGCGCCGCCCAGGGCGCCAGCAGCGCGGCCAGCAGGATGAGGACGATCAGCGCAGCGCCGACCAGAGCCTTGGGGCTCCTGAATATGCGAGACATGACGTGGGGGGATCAGCCGCGGATGCGCGGATTCAACGCGCTGTACAGCACATCGGTGAGGAAGTTCGTGAGGATGAACAGGCCCGCGAACACCGCCACGGCGGCCTGGACCTGCGGATAGTCGCGCTGCAGGATGGCGTCCCAGATCATGGTGCCGACGCCGGGCCGCGCGAAGACGACCTCGACGATCACCGCCCCGCCGAGCAACTGGCCCACGGTGAGCCCCAGCACGGTGATCACCGACAGCAGCGCGTTGCGCAGGGCGTGGCGCACCACCACGACCGGCTCCGTCAGGCCCTTGGCGCGCGCGGTCCGCACGTACTCGCGGCCCAGCACCTCGAGCATGCTGGAGCGGGTCAGGCGCGTCGCCAGGCCCATGAAGCTGGCGGCCAGCGTGAGCGCCGGCAGCGCGATGTAGTGCAGTTGCGTCAGCAGGCCGCCGCCCTCGGCAGCGCCGTAGATCGGGAACCAGTCGAGCCAGTAGGCGAACACCAGCAGCATCAGCAGCCCCAGCCAGAACTGCGGCATCGACATGAGCAGGAACACCAGCACCGAGACGGTGTAGTCGACCCAGCCGTCGCGACGGACCGCGCTGATCACGCCTGCCGGGATGCTCACCAGGACGATGATGGAGATGGCGGCGGCGCACAGCGTCAGCGTGGAAGGCAGCACCTCCAGGACGCGTTCGAGCACGGGCGTCTTGGTGACGATCGAGTTGCCCCAGTCGCCCCGCAGGAAGTCGGCCATGTAGTACAGGTACTGCACCGGCAGCGGCCTGTCCAGGCCGAGCTGGGTCCGCAGCCGGGCGAGCTCGGCCGCGCTCGCGTCGGCACCGAGCATGGCCTGCGCCGGGTCGCCCGGGATCATGCGCAGGATCAGGAACAGGATCGTGATCGCGCCGAGCAGCGTCGGCACCGCCCGCAGCAGGAATCGGAAGACGATGTTCATGGCGGATCCGCGCAGCCGGCCGGTGCCCTACTTCTGGATGTAGGCCGTCTCGACCAGGGGCGCGTTCTCCGGCACGCGGTAGGGGCCCAGGCCCTTGACGTACTTCTGCACGACATGGGTGTTGAGCTCCAGCGTCAGCGGGATGGCAGGGCTGTCCTCGGCAATGCGCTTGAGCGCCTCCGAATAGAGCGCGGCGCGCTCCTTGTCGTCGAAGGTCACGCGCGCCTTGTCGATCAGGTCGTCCACGCCCGCATAGAAGGCGCAGTTGGTCCCCTTGGGCGGCTGGTTGCTCGAGTGGTAGCTGGAGAACAGGAAGGCGTCGGCCACCGGTGCGCGGAAATGGGCGTTCCAGATGATGTCGTGCTCGGACTGGCCCAGCGCGCGGAACCAGGTGGGGCGATCGATCATCTTCAGGTTCAGCGTCACGCCGACCGCCTTGAGCTGGGCCTGCAGCATCACGGCCTCGCGCTGGTAGTCGGTGGGAATGGTGAGCGTGCACGCCAGGCTGGGCACGCCGGCGTCGGCCAGCATCTTGCGGGCCCTGGCAGGGTCGTGCTCGTACCGGCGCACCGCGTCGGTGTAGCCCTCGACGCCCGGCGGCACGACCGTGTCGATGACGCGGCCGCGCTGCCCGTAGACGGCCTGCACGATGGCCTTCTTGTCGATCGCGTGCTGGAAGGCCTGGCGCACCTCCTTGCGGTCGAACG
The DNA here is from genome assembly GCF_044462705.1 of Xenophilus sp. NCBI lineage: Bacteria > Pseudomonadati > Pseudomonadota > Betaproteobacteria > Burkholderiales > Comamonadaceae > Xenophilus > Xenophilus sp. The sequence continues at coordinate 7,385 of NZ_JBIQNC010000116.1, read as the reverse complement.
GCGCCTTGGCGGTGTTGAAGCTCAGCAGGAAGATGCCGGTCGAGACGTCCGACACGCGCACCTCCGCCTTGGGGTTGCGCATGTAGCGGTCGATGTTCTCACGCTCCTTCATCGCGACGATGTCGAGCTGGCCGCGATCGAAGGCCAGCGTGGCCGTGCTGGCTTCGCGGATGACCTTAAAGGTGATGCGGTCCAGCTTGCCCTTGGCGCCGAAATAGTCGTCGTTGCGCCGCAGCACCACCTCCTGGTCGAGCACCGATTTCTCCACGATGTACGGGCCGGTACCGATGATCTGGCGGCCGTAGTCGGCGCCCTGCGCCTTGGCGGCCGCCTCGCACATCATGAAGCCGCCGCGGAAGGTGGCCAGCGCATGCGGAAACACGGCCGACGGCCCCTTGAGGCGGAATCGCACCGTGTGGTCGTCGACCACCTCGACGGCGCTGATCTCCTGCAGCTGCCCCGCGTTGCGGGACTTGGTCCCGGGATCGAGGATGCGCTCGACGGACCATTTCACGTCGCGCGCGGTGAACATCCCGAAGCCGCCATGCCACTTCACGTCCTTGCGCAGCCTGAAGGTGTAGACCTTGCCGCCTTCGCTGACCTCGAACCCGGTTGCCAGATCGGGCGCCAGGTCGTACTTGGCGCCCGGCACATAGCGCATGAGCGCATTGCTCACCAGGATGGCCACGCGCCCCTCGTCGCCCGCCGAGGTCTGGTGGGCCGGGTCCAGCGAGTTCATGGGATTGCTCTGGATGCGCAGGTGCTGCTCGTCGGCAGCCCACGCAGCCCACGCCGGAAGGCCGCTGGCCGCGGCGGCCATGGACGACTTGAGCAGATCGCGCCGCTTGAATTGGTTCATGCTGTCTCCTTTGTTCGGAATTGGTAAGTTCTAGTACTAATAGAAGATAAGTCGACGTACTTAATGCTGTCAATCGGAGGCAGCCCCAGAACGATGCTCGGGTGGCGCCCGACGCACGGCCCGCGGCAGCGCCGGGCGCATGCGTGCGCCGCGGCGGCGCTCAGACCGCCTGCCTGCGCGAGCGGCGCGCAGCCGCCGTCGGCCGCGCCACCGCCTCGTCCTGGCGCTCGGCGGCAAAGCGCGCGCCCTTGCGCGGCCGGCTCAGGCCCTGGAGTTCCTCCTCGACGCCGATCAACTGGCGCAACAGGCGCACGAAGAGTTTCTTTTCCTCGCTCGACAGCCGCAGCAGCAGCGTCCGCTGCGACTGGCGCACCGCCTGCTGCATCCCGCGCAGAAGCTCGGCGCCCTCGTCGGTCAGATAGAGAGCGCGCGCACGCCCGTCGACCTGCGAGTGCTCGCGCCGCAGCAGGCCGCGGGCCGCCAGGCGCGCGACGATGCTTCCGGTGGTCACCTTGTCCAGCGCCACCAGGCCGGCCAGCGTGACCTGGTCCACCCCCGGATGCTTGAACAGCGCCGTCATCACCACGTGCTGCGGCGCCGTGATGCCGAAGGACGACGCTTCGCATTCGAAGATGGCCACCGACATCTGGTGGGCCCGGCGGATGAGGTGCCCGGGCTTTTCCAGCAGGTCGTCGATCACTTGAGATCTGTTCTTCATGGCAGCGGGGATGCGTTCTCGTGCTGGTCACGCACGCGTGGTGCCAGACGGTCTGAAAACGCGGAGTCTGCCAGATGGAGGGCCATGCGCCGCCCACGCGATACGGGTGCAAACCCGACGCGCGCGTCCCGCACCGGTACCGCTCAGGCATGCGCATCGCCTTCCCCGGCGTGCCGGCGTATGAAGCGTTCCAGGGCGGGCGCCAGTTCGCCCTCGCCGCTGCCCAGGTGAAAGGTCTGCGTGTAATGGTTGTGCTCCTGCACCACCATGAAATCCGGCAGCCGGCCCCGGCGCACCTGGATGTGGGTGAGCAGCGTGAGCGCCTGCTCGTGGAAGCCGTCGGGGTCCTCCGCCGCGACGGCGACGAACAGGGGCAGGTCGAGTTCCGAGAGGCCCATGACCGAGGAGCGGTCGCCATGCAGGCGGGCGTCGCTGCCGTAGTAGCTCTGCACCGAAGGGCGTTCGCTCATGGCCGGGATGTCGTAGATGCCCGAGAGCAGCACGGCCGCGCGCACCGCGGCCGAGCCCGCCGCATGGTGCGCGCGGCGGGTGAGGTAGCTCGCCACATGCGCGGCGCCGGCCGAGTGGCCGACGAGCACGATGCGCGCCGGATCGCCCCCGAAGTCCGGCGCATGCGCCTGCACCCAGGCGATGGCGAGGCCCAGGTCTTCGGCCGCGCTGGGCCACGTGAACCCGGGCGCCAGCCGGTAGTCGGCGACGACGCCCACCCAGCCCTGCATCGCCGCCCAGCGGCCCACATTGCCGTGGAAGGGTGACTCCGGCTTGCTCTTGCCGCCACCGGTGAAGCCGCCGCCCGGAACGAACAGCACGACGGGCCGGCCCGCGCGACCGGCCGCCGGAGCGTCCGGGGCGAACACGTCCAGGCGCTGCCGTGGGTGCCCGCCATAGGGCAGGTCGAGCGCGGTCTGCATGGGCACGGCGGTGCCCGACGCGACCGCGTCCTTCCACAGCGCCTCGCTGCCTGCGAGCTCGCGGGCACCGAGCCCGCGGCCCATCTGCGCAAGCGCGGCGGCCCGCAGGTCCGCAGGCCCGCCGTCTCCGGGAACGTCACTCATGAACCTTGTCTCCACGCGCCCGCTGCGCGGGTTCTCCTATTGACATGACACAAAACGGTCGGTCAAATTATATGCATAGATATCTATGTAATTGCATGCCGCCGATCCCGGCCGGCGCGAAATCGAGAGACAAGCGAACGCTATGCCTACACACCGTCCCTACATCGTGGCCATCGGCGGCACCACACGGCCCGGTTCATCCACCGAACGGGCCCTGCGCCATGCACTGGCGACGATGGACGCGCAGACCGTGCTCCTGTGCGGCGGGGATCTGGATCTGCCCCTGTACGCGCCGCATGCGCCGGCGCGCACGCCGGCCGTCGCGCGCGTGCTGGAGCACCTGCGGCGCGCCGACGGCGTGATCCTCGGCTCGCCCGGCTATCACGGCGGCATTTCGGGCGCCATCAAGAACGTGCTCGACTACACCGAGGAGCTGCGCGACGACGAGCGCCCCTATCTCAGCGGCCGGGCGGTGGGGTGCGTGGCGACCGCGGCCGGCCACCAGGGCGCGGCGACCACGCTGTCCGCCCTGCGCGACATCGTGCATGCACTGCGCGGCTGGCCCACGCCGCTGGGCGTGTGCGTGTCGGGCAGCGAGCCCGCGTTCTCCGCGGACGGCCGCTGCCTGTCGGCGCAAGTCGATCAGCAGCTTCGCATCCTGGGCCAGGAAGTGCTGGACTTCGCTCGTGCGCGCCGGCTGGCCGCCGCGCAGCCGTCCCCGCTGCAACCCATTGCCAAGGCCGCCTGAGGCGCAGGCCCGAGGGCATTCCCCAACCGTCACCCCATCCAGCTACGAGGAGGCATTCTTTGATGAACCAACCCAGTGCGAGCACCATGCGCGTGCGTGATACGGATTTCCGCGTCGACCAGTACGGCGCGGGATCGACCACCCTGCTCTTCCTGCATGGCAGCGACGGGCGCGAAAGCTGGGGCGAGGTGCCCGGCCGCCTGGCCGGCGGGGCGCGCTGCCTGGTGCCCGAGCATCCGGGCTACGGCGGCACCGACGCGCCCGCCTGGCTCGACAACGTCGCCGATCTGGCGAATTTCTACCTGGAGTTCATCGAGCGGCAGTCGCTGGGCCGGGTGCACCTCGTCGGCCACGACCTGGGCGGCTGGATCGCCGCCGAGATGGCGGTGCGCAACAGCAGCGCACTCGCCTCGCTCACCCTGGTGAGCGCGCAGGGCATCCACGTGGAGGACGTGCCGGTGGTCGATGTGTTCCTGCGCACCGACGAGGAACTGTGGACGGACAGCGTGTTCGACGCGGCCCTTGCGCGCGAACTGGCAGGTGCGCCGCGCTCCGATGCGCAGGACCTCGCCGCCATCAGGAACAAGGAAGTCACCGCGCGCCTGACCTGGCAGCCGCGTGCCCACGACCCCCATCTGGCCAAGTGGCTGCACCGCATCTCGGTGCCCACGCTGGTGGCGTGGGGAGCCGAAGACCGGATCCTGCCGCCCGCCTATGCCGAAGCCTGGGCCGGCCGGGTCGCCGGCGCCGAGCGCCAGGACATCGCCCGCTGCGGCCACCTGCCCGCGCTGGAGAAGCCTGCGGAGCTGGCCTCGGCCATCGCACAGTTCACATCGTCTTCCCGGAGCCACAACGCATGAAGTTCTTCAACTTCCACCTGATGCCCTACAGGCATGCGGACCTGCAAGCCATCGAGCGCAACGCATCCGCCTGGGTCACCTTCTCGAACCGGCACTACGACCCGCAACTGGGCGCCGAGCTCTATCACGAGTACCTGGACCAGATGGAGTATGCGGACCGGCTCGGGTTCGACGGCGTCTGCCTCAACGAGCACCACCAGACCGCCTACGGCCTGATGCCGACGCCGGGCGTCCTCGCTGGCGCGCTGGCGCGCAGCGTGAAGAAGGCGCAGATCGCGATCCTGGGCCGCGCGCTGCCGCTGCTGAACAACCCGCTGAGCGTGGCCGAGGAGTTCGCGATCCTGGACAACCTCACGCGCGGACGCTTCATCGCCGGCTTCGTGCGCGGCATCGGCGCCGAATACCACGCCATGGGCATCAATCCGGCCGAGTCGCAGGCACGCTTCCAGGAGGCCCACGACCTGATCGTGCGCGCCTGGGCCGAGCCCGGGCCGTTCTCGTACACGGGCAAGTACTACCAGTTCAAGTACGTCAATCCGTGGCCGCGCCCCTACCAATCGCCGCGCCCGCCGATCTGGGTGCCCTCCCAGGGCTCCAGCAGCACCATCGAATGGGCGGCGCGCCTGCGCTACACCTACTGCCAGACCCTGAGCCCCATCGAGACCGTGGCGAAGTTCTTCTCGATGTACCGCGAGCAGGCGCTTCGCAACGGCTACGAGGCCTCGAACGAACAACTGGCCTGGTCCAACTGCATCTACGTCGCCGAGACCGACGAGAAGGCCGTGCGCGAAGCCAAGCCGCATCTCGAGGCGCTGATGGGCACGCTGCTGAAGATGCCCATGGAGATGCTGCTGCCGCCGGGCTACACCAACATCGAGGCGATGAAGCGCATCAAGGCCACCCGCGCGGGCGGCTTCAACAAGAAGCCGCAGACCATCGACGACCTGATGAAGGCCGGGGTGGTGATCGTGGGCAGTCCCGCCACGGTGCGCGAGAAGCTGGCGGAATACGAGCGCCTGGCAGGCTTCGGCACCGTGCTGACCAAGACCCAGTTCGGCACCATGCCCGACGACATGACGCGGGCCAACATGGCCGCCATCGCCGAGGAGATCATTCCCCATTTCCGCACGCAGCCGAAGACGGCCGCCTGAGCACCGGAGGGCAGCATGCAGCACACCACCAGAAGGCAGACGCTGGCCGCCCTGGCGGGCGCGACCCTCGGCGGCCTGGGCCTGCCGGCACGCGCCGAGGCCTACCCGAGCAGGCCCGTGCGACTGGTCCTGCCCTTCCCGCCGGGCGGGTCGGCGGACTTCATCGCCCGGCTCACGGCCGAGCGCCTGCGTCCCATCATGGGACAGCCGTTCGTGGTCGACAACAGGCCCGGGGCTTCGGGCAACCTCGCCACCAGCCATGTCGCGCACAGCCCCGCCGATGGCTACACGCTGCTCGTGGGCGTCACCGGCGCACTGGCCATCAATCCATGGCTCTACAGGGGCCTGGACTACGTGCCCGAGCGCGACTTCGCTCCGATCTCGATGGTCGCCAAGGCCCCCGTGATCGTCGTGGCGGGCCCGCGCTCGGGCATCCGCTCGCTGGGCGAACTGGTCGAGCGCGCCAAGGCGGCGCCCAGGTCGATCGCCTACGCCACCAACGGCATGGGCACCAGCCATCACCTGGCCGCCGAGATGTTCTCGCGCGCCGCCGGCATCCAGCTTCGCAACGTGCCCTACAAGGGCACGCCGAGCGCGCTGCAGGACATCGTCGGCGGACACGTGGACATCGGCTTCATGGACCTCACGGCCTCGATCCCGCTGGTCAGCACCGACCGCATCCAGGCGCTGGCGGTGACCGGGGCGACGCGCTCGTCCGCCCTGCCCTCCGTGCCGACCATCGCTGAATCGGGCTTTCCCGGCTTCAGCGCGGAAACCTGGATCGCGCTGTTCGCGCCGCGCGGCATGGACCCGGCCGACGTGCAGCGCCTGAGTGCCGGCGTCAACACCGTGTTTGCCGACGCCGACGTCCGCCAGCAGGGCACGGCGCAGGGGCTGGAGGTCGCAGGCAGCACGCCAGCCGAACTCCAGCGCTACCTGGCGGCAGAGAGCACCAAGTGGCGCCGGGTGGTCGAGACGGCGAACATCAAGCTCGACTGACCCGCACAGGGCCCGATCTCCCCTCCGCCGCATCTCGGACCGTGCCTGCGGGGGGCGGCACCGCGGCGCCTACTCCGGGCGGTCGCCTTCGAGATTCGCCGTCATGCGCTCACAGAGTTCGAGGAAGACGGCGATCTCGGCGTCGGTGAGGTTCCGCGTGGCCTGCTCATAGACCGCATGCGCCGACGCGGTCATGAGCGACAGCATCTTCTGGCCATGGCCGGTGAGCCGGATGAGCTTGCGCCGGCCGTCGGCATCGTCCGCGCGGCGCTGGATGAGGCCTGCCGCCTCCATCCGATTGAGCGTCACCGCCATGGATGACTGCTCGATGCCGCACAGCTTCGAAAGCTCGATCTGGGTGGACTCCTTGCACGCGTTGAGACTGCGCAGCACGGGAAACTGCGCCGGCAGGACACCATAGGGCGATGTCATCTTGGCGAGGCTCCAGACAATGCGTCGCGACAGCTTGCTGACGACGAATCCCAGGCCGGGGGCCCTGACGGACGACGATGGCGATGTTCTGCCGGCTCGATTCATGCGCTGCGATTGTCTCGCAGCGGACGGAGATTCAGGCCTGCCTGAAGTCCCGCATGCGAGGCAAAATCAAGAAATACCTCGAAGTCAACGCCCTACGCACGACATGCGCATCGTCACCTGGAACACCCAATGGTGCTGCGGCCTGGACGGCACCGTCAGCCCGCGCCGCATCGTCGAGGGCGCGCGTGCCCTGGCCGACTTCGACGTGCTGTGCCTGCAGGAGATCGCGCAGGGCTACGACGACACGATGCCCGGCCGCCCCGGCGACCAGCCGGCCGAACTGGCGGCGCTGCTGCCGGGCCACTCGCTCTTCTTCGGCGCCGCGGTCGACGAGTTCACGCCCGGCGGCCGGCGCCAGCGCTTCGGCAACCTGATCGCCACGCGCCTGCCGGTGCGCCGCGTGGAGCACCATCCCCTGCCCTGGCCGGCCGATGCCG
>NZ_JBIQNC010000115.1:9653-16567 GCF_044462705.1 Xenophilus sp. | reverse complement strand
CGCCGGCCAGGCCGGGGGCGGCGCGGGCCTGGGCAACACGGTGGGCAATGTGCTCGGCGGTGTCACCGGCACCGTGGGCGGCGCAACGCAGGCCGTGGGTGGCACCGTGGGCACGGTGAACAACACGGTCCAGGGTGCGGGCGAGGCCGTGGGCGGTGCGACGGGCGCCGTCGGCAACACCGTGGGCGCCGCCACGGGCGCGGCCGGCTCGGCCACCGGCGCATTGAAGGGGGTGGGCACGGGCGTGAACGCCCAGGGCCAGGCCCAGGGCTCGGGCGGCGTGAAGGTCGGCAGGTAAGCCGCCTCGCAGCGAGCCACGGCCCCGCGGTACGTTCGTGCCGCGGGGCCGTGCTGCGTTTTGGCGCCGTGATCGCCGACTGCGGGGGGTCGAGCAGCCAGAATGCACTCATGATCCCGCGCGCTCCCTCCGACGCATCGCCGCTGCCCCACAGCCCGGCGGCCGATCGCAACAAGGCGCCCATCCTGGCCGAACTGCAACGGCTGCTGCCGCCCGCCGGCCAGGCGCTGGAGGTGGCTGCCGGCACAGGCCAGCATGCGGCCCACTTCGCCGCCGCGCTGCCTGCGTGGTACTGGCTGCCGACCGAACCGGATGCGGCCCTGCTGCCTGTCATTGCACGGCGCTGCGCCGGCTTGTCCAACGTCGCCGCGCCGCTGCAACTGGACGTGCGCAGCGCCGATTGGCCGGCGGCGCCGGGCACGCTGGACGCGGTGTACTGCGCGAACATGATCCACATCGCGCCCTGGGCGTGCTGCGAGGCGCTGCTCCAGGGCGCCGGCCGCAGCCTGCGCGACGACGGCTGGCTGATCCTGTACGGCCCCTTCATCGTGGAGGGCGAAGCACTCGCGCCGGGCAATGCGGCCTTCGATGCGGACCTGCGCCGCCGCGACCCCGCATGGGGCCTGCGCACGCTCGCCTCGGTGAACGCCGCGGCCGAAGCGGCGGGCCTGCACCTGGCGGAGCGGGTCGCGATGCCGGCCAACAACCTGCTGCTCGCGCTGCAGGCGCGCACGCGGCAGGCGTCCTGAGCGCCCAGCGATTGTTTCCATCCCGGGAACGCCGCGTTCGAAAAGCGCGCGGTTTCCAGCCATGCCCGCGGCCCACAATTCTTCTCACGGGCCAGCGATTGAACGCCGACCCGAAGCGAACCCGGCAGGTGCCCCGTTCGCTCCCTTGTTCAAACGCTGTCCAAGCAAGAAGGAGTTAGACCATGAAGACCTCGAAGATCATCGCCGTTGCTGCCGTGTCGCTGCTGGCCGCCGTGGGCGCCGCGCAGGCGGAGGAATACCAGGGCGTGCTGAGCGTCGACTCGACGTACAGCCGCGCCGAAGTGCAGCAGCAGGCCATCGCGGCCGCACGCCAGAGCAACGCCTACGGCGAAGCCGCCGGCGACGCGCTGCGCGCACAGATGGCCGGCCAGCTCGACCGCGCGACGGTGCGCGCCGAAGCCGTGCAGGCCGCGCACAACCCGACGTCGAACCTGGACGCCAAGGCGTTCGTGAACAGCCAGATTCCCGAGCAGTACACGCGCGGCAGCCTGGCCCATCGCAGCGCGTCGCTCTGATCCCGGCGACGGAGCACGCCTGACGGCGAACCCGGCACGCGAAGGCGTGGCCGGGTTTTCTTTTGTCCGGCAGACGGCAGCGCGGCCCGTGGCAAGATCGCCGCCCCGTCCCCGCTCTCCCATGTCCGCCTGCCGATCCTGCGGCGCCTGCTGCGCCGCCTACCGCGTCGATTTCAGCATCCACGAGCTGGACGAGCATGGCGGCCATGTGCCCGCGGGCCTGGCGCTCGCGCTGAACGACACGTTGGCGCGGCTGCGCGGCACCGACCATGCGCAGCCGCGCTGCGCAGCCCTCACGGGCCGCATCGGCGAGGCCGTGGGCTGCGGCATCTACGAGTGGCGTCCCGGTCCCTGCCACGAGTTGGAGGAAGGCGGCGACGCCTGCGCGCGGGCCCGCGCGCGCCACGGCCTGCCGCCGCTGCCGGCACGACGGCTGGCATCCGGGGCCGGTTCGGCGGCATGATCCCGGGCATGCCTCCCGCGACCGCCCTCGCCTCTTCCCCGCCCGGCACCGCGCGCCGGCTGTGGGACATCTCTCCGCCCGTGCATGCCGGCACGCCCGTCTTCCCCGGCGACACGCCGTACAGCCAGGTGTGGGCCGCCACGCTGGGCCCCGGCTGCCCGGTCAACGTCAGCCAGATCACGATGTCGCCGCACGTGGGTGCGCACGCGGACGCGCCGCTGCACTACGCGCCGGACGGCGCGCCGATCGGCGAGGTGGACCTGGACGCCTTCCTCGGCCGCTGCCGCGTGATCCACGCCATCGGCACCGGGCCGCTGATCGAATGGGCGCACATCGCGCATGCCGTGGACGACACGCTGCCGCCCCGCGTGCTGGTGCGCACCTACGAGCGCATGCCGGTCGACCGCTGGGACCCGCACCTGTCCGCCTACGCCACCGACACCGTCGAACGGCTGGCCGCGCGGGGCGTCAGGCTCATCGGCATCGACACCGCCAGCATCGACCCGGCCGACAGCAAGGATCTGCCCAGCCACCAGACCATCCGCCGCCACGGCATGCGCGTGCTGGAGAACCTGGTGCTCGACGAGGTGCCCGAAGGCGACTACGAACTGATCGCCCTGCCGCTGAAGCTGGTGGCGGCGGATGCCTCGCCGGTGCGGGCCGTGCTGCGGGCGCTGGGCTGAGTGCCTGAACGTCGTCAGGCCGGCACCATGGCATAGGCCACGATCTCGATCTTCATCCCCGGCACCACCAGGGCCGCCACCGCCGCGCTGGAGCGGTTGGGATACGGCGCCTCGAAGAACTCGCGGTACACGGCGTCGATGGCCGGCATGTCGGCCACGTCGGTCATGTAGATCAGCACCTGCGTCACGTCGGCCAGGGTGCCGCCCGCGGCCTGCACCGCGCTGCGCAGGTTGCCGAAGGTGATGCGCGCCTGCTGCTCGACCGTGCCGGTGTCGATGCTGCCGTCGGCCCGCACCGGGCCGTGCGCCGTGAAGAGCATCGCCCCGGTGGCCTTCACGGCCCAGGAGAAGGGTTGCTTGAGCGCCGGCAGGCCGACGTCGATGACTTGTTTCATAGGGCTCTTTCCATTGGTGCTGTTCCTGCGGCGAAACGGGCGCAGAATTTGATGCAGGCGCGTTGGGAATAACCGACACCACGCCATTTTTCGCGGTGTTAAGTTCCGCGCCATTCCTCTTTCACCCACAAGACGCACGCCATGTTCTCGCACGTTCCTGCCTATCCCGGCGACCCGATTCTCTCGCTCATGGAGGACTTCCAGGCCGATCCGCGGCCGAACAAGGTCTCCCTGTCCATCGGCATCTACTTCGACGACGACGGCAAGCTGCCGGTGATGGAGGCGGTGCGCCAGGCCGAATCGTCGCTGCTGCAGTCCATCGGCCCGCGCTCGTACCTGCCGATGGAAGGCTTCGCGCCCTACCGGCAGGCGGTGCAGAAGCTGGTGTTCGGCGCCGCGCACGAGGCCGTCGCCAGCGGCCGCATCGCCACGCTGCAGACGCTGGGCGGCTCCGGCGGCCTGAAGGTGGGCGGCGACTTCCTCAAGCGCTACTTCCCCGAGTCGCAGGTGTGGGTGAGCGACCCCACGTGGGAGAACCACCGCGCCATGTTCGAGGGCGCGGGCTTCAAGGTGAACACCTACCCCTACTACGACCCGGCCACCGGCGGCCTGCGCTTCGACGCGATGCTGGAGACCATCCGCGGCCTGCCGAAGCACAGCATCGTGCTGATGCACGCGAGCTGCCACAACCCCACGGGCGTCGACCTCACGCAGGAGCAGTGGAAGCGGATCATCCCGGTGATCGCCGAGCGCGAGCTGATCCCCTACGTGGACATGGCCTACCAGGGCTTCGGCGACGGTGTGGACGACGACGCCTTCGCCGTGCGCGCGCTGGCCGACGCGGGCGTGCGCTTCTTCTGCTCCAACTCCTTCTCCAAGAGCTTCTCGCTGTACGGCGAGCGCTGCGGCGGCCTTTCGGTCGTGTGCAAGGACAAGGAAGAGGCCGACCGCGTGCTGGGTCAGCTCAAGTCCGCCGTGCGCGCCAACTACTCCAGCCCGCCCACGCACGGCGCGCGCATCGTGACCCAAGTGCTCGAAACGCCCGAGCTGCGCGCGAAGTGGGAGGCCGAGCTCGGCGCCATGCGCGGCCGCATCAAGGACATGCGCCAGCGCCTGCACGCCGCGCTGACGAAGAAGCTGCCCGGCCGCGACTTCGGCTACTTCCTCACCCAGCGCGGCATGTTCAGCTACACCGGGCTCTCGCCCGAGCAGGTCGACCGGCTGCTCAAGGAGCGCGCCGTCTACCTGGTGCGTTCCGGCCGCATGTGCATCGCCGGCCTGTCGACGAAGAACGTCGAGTACGTGGCCGAGGCCATGGCCGCCGTGCTGGACTGAAGCCCCCGCCCCGAGGAGTTCCACGATGACCCCGCAACGATCCGCCGGCGCCGCGGAGGGCGCAGCCTTGCCCGAACAGATCGTCCACGAGGAAAAGGCGCAGCTCGACTTCAGCCAGTCGATGAGCTACGGCGACTACCTGCACCTGGACGAGGTGCTGGGCGCGCAGCATCCGCTCTCGCCGGCGCACGACGAGATGCTGTTCATCGTGCAGCACCAGACCAGCGAGCTGTGGATGAAGCTGATGCTGCACGAGCTGGCTGCCGCCGGACGCTGCATCGCCGCCGACCGGATGCCCGACGCCTTCAAGATGCTGGCGCGCGTCACCCGCATCATGGAGCAGCTGGTGGGCGCCTGGACGGTGCTCTCGACCATGACGCCGCCCGAGTACAGCGCGATGCGGCCCTGGCTGGCCAGCAGCAGCGGCTTCCAGAGCTGGCAGTACCGCTGCATCGAGTTCATGCTGGGCAACAAGAACGCCGCCATGCTCAAGCCCCACGCCCACCGGGCCGACCTGCTGGTCCGGGTGGAGGCCGCCTTCCACGCGCCGTCGCTGTACGACGAGACGCTGCGCCTGATGGCACGCCGCGGCCTGCCCGTGCCCGCCGACCGCCTGCAGCGCGACTGGACCCAGCCCTACGCCGCCAGCGAGGCGGTCGAGCAGGCCTGGCTCGTCGCCTACCGCGATCCGCACGCCTGGTGGGACGTCTACCAGCTCGGCGAGAAGCTCACCGACATCGAGGACGCTTTCCGCCTCTGGCGCTTCCGCCACGTCACCACGGTGGAGCGCGTGATCGGCTTCAAGCGCGGCACCGGCGGCACGGGCGGCGTGAGCTACCTGCGCAAGATGCTGGACGTGGTGCTGTTCCCCGAGCTGTGGAAGCTGCGCACCGACCTCTGAAACACCTGCGGGCCTGAGGATTACCTTGTCGCCGCCGGCGCCCTCTCTCGCTAGCATGGTCCGACGCAAGACCGAGGAGACGAGCATGGCCGCCTGGCAGGATTTCTTCACCGACAGCGAACGCGCCACGTTGCGCGGACACGGCATCGCGCTCTTCGCGGGCCGCGTGATCTTCGACGCGCAGCCGCCGATGCCCGAGGCACAGATCGAGGCGGCGCAGGCCGTCTGCGCCGGGCCGCTGCCGCCCGGCCTGCTGGCGCTGTGGCGTGAGACGGCCGGCGGCCGGCTCGACTACGACCTGCGGCTGCGCATGGGCGGCAACGACGAAGCGATCAGCTGGACCGAGCTGTTCTGGAACGGCAGCGACGGCTATCACGACCTGCAGGGCTGGATCGACCACGAGCTGGAACTGGCGCAGGAAGCGGCCGCCGAGAACGGCGCGGCCTGGAACGGGCGCCTCGACTACCTGCCCTTCGGCGGCTTCGAGTACCTCGACCGCATCTACGTGATCGTGGACCCGCAGCATCCCGACCACGGCGCGGTGCTGGCCTGGAAGAAGGGCCTGCCGCCGGCCTGGCGGCACCGGCTGCACGAAGACAGCCTGGCCACCGTGGCCGGCAGCGTCGAGGGCGCCTTCGCCGCCCTGCACCTGGAGGAAGACCCGCTGGCGCCCGCCGGCGACTACTTCTCGGGCCAGGCCCTGCTCGAATACCTCGACGAACGCCACACCTCGCACGGCCTGCCGCTGGAACTGTCGGACAAGCTGGTGGCCTTCTACCGCCAGGCCCTGCGCGACTGGCGCGGTGCGCTGCGCGACGGCACGCTGGCGCAGGACACCGCCCTCGCCCACACCGCCCTGCGCCATGCCGCCGTCACCGACGACGCCGCGCTGGTGCAGGCCCTGGCTGCCGCCGACGTGGACCTGGGCGCGCCGCTGCAGGGCAGCGCCAACGCGATCGACCTGGCGGTCAGCCACGGCGCCTGGGCCGCCACGAATGCGCTGCTCGACGCCGGTGCGCCGGTGCCGGCCGATGTACTGACCGAAATCGACCTGGCCCTGGCGCCCGAACTCACGGCCCGCCTGCTGGCCGCCGGAGCCACGCCCAGTGCCGAGGCCATGGCGCGCTGCGTGGCCTGCGGCGCGCCGGCCAGCGCGCGTGTGATCGGCCAGGCGCTGCAGGCCGGCGGGGCCGACGTGCTCGCCGATTTCGAGCCCGCCCAGGCCGCCCTGCTGCAGGAACTCGAGGACGCGCTGGCCCAGGTGCGCGGCGGGAAGCTGAGCCACTACCTGGGCGCCGAGGGGCTGATGCGGCGCGCCGAGCACCTGCGCGCCTTCGAGTGGTGAGCTGAGGATCCCTCGCTTCAGCCGGCGTACAGCCAGGGCACGTCCAGCACCCTCGCACCGCCGACACGCAGCGCCATGTCGCGCCCCAGCCGCAGCGTCCCGGTGGCGTGGAAGATGCGGCCGTTGCGCCGCGCGCGCGCCTGCACCTGCGCGTTGCGCTCCCAGCGCGCCTGCGCGTAGCGCGCCAGCGCGGCCGGCACCGCCTCCCC
>NZ_JBIQNC010000115.1:0-9553 GCF_044462705.1 Xenophilus sp. | reverse complement strand
GTGGCCTGCTGCAGCGAGGCGAGGCTGGCGGCCTGGTCCCAGTCCCGGGCGTCGCCCGGGGGCGGCGGGGCTTCCGCCAGCACCACCACGTTGAGCCAGTCGCCGCCGCGCACCGGATAGGCCACAGCGTGCAGGCGTGCGCCGAGCCACACGTCGACGCGGTCGCTGCGCAGGCGCCCGGGCAGGTCGCGCTGCGGCACCAGCGCGCGCCAGGCCGTGTGGCCCGTCGACCGCGGCGGCGGGTCGTCCTCCACCACCTCGGCGCGCACGCGGCTCCACAGGCCGTCGGCGCCGACCAGCGCATCGCCCTCCCAGGCGCGGGCGTCGGCGCTTTCCACGCCCACCGCCTCGCCGCCGCGCAGCGAGACGAGGCGCACCCGGGCATTCGTGTTGAGCGTCACCGCAGAAGCCGGGCCATCGGCGTGCCTCAGGGTGTCCAGCAACAGGCCGTGCAGGTCGGCGCGGTGCACGCACAGGTAGGGCGCGCCGTAGCGCCGCTCGCCCGCCTCGCCGAAGGGCAGGCGCGCCAGCTCGCGGCCGTCGTGCGCGCCGCGCACGCACAGCATCGCCGGGCGGGCGGCGATGCTCGCCAGGCCCGGCGCCAGGCCGAGGGCATGCAACCGCCGCGTGACATTGGGGCCGAGCTGGATGCCGGCGCCGACCTCGCCGAAGGCGGCCGCCTGCTCCAGCACCTCGACGCGATGCCCCTTGCGCGCCAGCGCCAGGGCGGCAGCCAGCCCGCCGATGCCGGCGCCGGCGACGAGGATCTGCAAGCTCACTGGATAACCTCCGTGCTTCGCACTGCGGTGCGAGCCCCCTTCGGAACGGCCGGACGGATGCTCATGCCGGAATGATGCCCGCTCCGCTGCGCGCTGCGCTCAGTGCCGGGGCAGGCCGGTGTTCTTTTCCTGCGCCCCGGCGGGAGGCGCGGCGCAGCTCCCGCAGCTGTCGCAGTCGCCGCAGCCGGAAGTCTTCGCCAGCGAGGCGGCCATGCGCTCGGCCTGTTGTGCGTCCACCAGCCCGGCGCGCTGCGAGCCGGCCGCCAGCCGGCGCGCGGCGCCGCGGCGCCACGCGGCCGGCATCCACCGCCACACGGCGTACACCGCGGCCACGGCCACGATGGCGAAGACGATGAGGTTCTGCGTCATGCTCACCCCCCGGAAGTGAAGGCCAGCGCCACCCGGTACGTGACGAAGCAGGCCGCGTAGGCCAAGGCGAACAGGTAGGCGGCCATGATGAACACGTACCGCCACGAGGCCGTCTCGCGCTTCACGGTCGCCAGCGTGGACAGGCACTGCGGCGCGAACACGTACCACACCAAGAGCGACAGCGCCGTGGCCAACGACCAGCTCCCGGCGATCAGCGGCGCCAGCGCGCCCGCCATCGCATCGTCGCCCGAGGCCGAGAGCGCGTACACCGTGCCCAGCGCGCTCACCGCCACTTCGCGCGCGGCCATGCCGGGCACCAGCGCGATGCTGATCTGCCAGTTGAAGCCGATCGGCGCGAAGACGTGCTCCAGCCCGCGCCCCAGCATGCCCGCCAGGCTGTACTGGATCGCCGGGCCCGTGGCGCCCTCGGGCGGCGACGGGAAGCTGGAGAGGAACCACAGCAGGATGGTCAGCGTAAGGATGATGGTGCCCACGCGCTGCAGGAAGATCCAGGCGCGCTCCCACAGCCCGAGCAGCAGGTTGCGCGGGTTGGGCCAGCGGTAGGCGGGCAGTTCCATCATCAGCGGTGAATGGCCCTGCTGCGTGCGGAAGCGCTTCATCACCCAGGCCACCGCCATCGCCGAGACGATGCCGAACACGTACAGGCCGAACAGCACCAGGCCCTGCAGGTTGAACAGCCCGTCGTTCAAGCAGCCGTCGCACCACAGCCCGCGCACGCGCAGCACCTCGCGCTTGGGGATGAAGGCGGCGATCAGCAGCGCGTACACCGGCAGCCGGGCCGAGCAGGTCATCAGCGGCGCGATCATGATGGTCGTGAGCCGGTCGCGCCAGTTGCTGATGGTGCGCGTGGCCATGATGCCGGGGATGGCGCAGGCGAAGCTCGACAGCAGCGGGATGAACGAGCGGCCCGACAGCCCCACCGTGCCCATCACCCGGTCGAGCAGGAAGGCCGCGCGCGGCAGGTAGCCCGAATCCTCCAGCGCCAGGATGAACAGGAACAGGATCAGGATCTGCGGCAGGAAGACGACCACGCCGCCCACGCCGGCGATGACGCCGTCCACCAGCAGGCTCTGCAGCGGCCCTTCGGGCACCAGCGCCTTGACCCCTTCGCCGACCGCGGCGGTGGCGGCCTCGATGGCGCCCATCGGCACCTCCGCCCAGCTGAACACGGCCTGGAACATGAGGAAGAGCACCAGCGCCAGCATCACCAGGCCCCACACCGGATGCAGCACCACGCGGTCGATGCGGTCGCTGGCCGCCAGGCTGCCGGCCGGCTCGCGCACCGCCAGCGAGAGGATGCGGCGCACCTCGCGCTGGGTGTCCAGCACCTCGTCCAGGGCCGGCGCCTCCCACGGCACCGGCGCGGCCGGCGGCACCGGCGCATCGAGTGCGGCCAGCAGCGCCTGCGCGCCGCCGCGCTGCACGCCGACGGTGGGGATCACCGGCATGCCCAGCTCGCGCGAGAGCACCGCGGCATCGACCTCGATGCCCTGGCGCTTCGCCATGTCGGTCATGTTCAGCGCCACCACCATCGGCAGGCCGAGCTTCCTCGCCTCCAGCACCAGGCGCAGGTTCAGCCGCAGGTTGGTGGCGTCGGTCACGCACACCAGCAGGTCGGGCAGCGGCTCCTCGCGCCGGCCGGTGACCACGTCGCGCGTCACCGCCTCGTCGGCCGAGAGCGGGTTGAGGCTGTAGGCGCCCGGCAGGTCCAGCACCGCCACGCGCCGACCGGCCGGGGTGCGCAGCTCGCCCTCCTTGCGCTCGACCGTCACGCCGGCGTAGTTGGCCACCTTCTGGCGGCTGCCGGTCAGCAGGTTGAACAGCGCCGTCTTGCCGCAGTTGGGGTTGCCCAGCAGCGCGATGCGCACCGGCAGCACCGCCGCGGCGGCCGGCCGGAAGTTCAGCACCGCCTCAGTCACGCCCGTGCTCCGGCACCACGTGGATCAGCGCCGCCTCGTGCCGGCGCAGCGCGAAGGTGGTGTGGCCCAGGCGCACCGCCAGCGGCTCGCGGCCCGGCACGCCGCTGGCCACGATGCGCACCGCCTCACCGGGCACGAAGCCGATCTCGGTGAGGCGAAGGACCAAGTCCTGGTCCTGGGGGTCCGCGCTGCGGGCGACGTCCAGGACGGTCGCCCATTGGCGGTCGGGGAGCTGGTCCAGGCGCAGCGCGGTCGGCGCGGCGCCGGCACCCGGTTCGATGTGTGGCACGTGGGACGTCCGCTCCCCTGCAGCGGGAGCGCCTCGATGAAAACCGAATGCTAGCAATTCGCACTCGCGACGGCGAGGCCGCCCGGCCCCGCCATGCGGGCGTCAGGCTCAGTTCAGGCCCAGCATGCCGCGCAGCTTGGACAGGTCCTCCGCCAGCGTGTTGACGCGGCCGGCCAGCAGCTTGCGGTCGCGCTCGGTCAGCTTGGCGTAGGTCTCAAAGCCGCCGTCGGCCGTGCGGTACTTGGCCAGCGTGTCGAACACGGTCTTGAAGTTGGCGTCGGTCTTGTCCGAGAAGGCCTTGTTCTCCTTCACCACCAGCGGACGCAGCAGCTCGACGATCTTGTAGGCGCCCTCGAAGTTGGCCTGGAAGTCCCACAGGTCGGTGTGGCTGTAGCGGTTCTCCTCGCCGGAGATCTTGGTGGCGGCCACCTCCTCCATCAGCACCGCGGCGCCGCCCACCACCTTCTCGGGCGGGAAGGTCAGCGCGCCCAGGCGCTTCTGCAGCTCCAGCACGTCGGCCAGCAGCTTGTCGGCCACCGGGCCGACTTCCCTGGTGCTCTTCTGCGTCCACAGCGCGTACTCGATGCGGTGGAAGCCGCCGAAGGCCGGGTCCTTCTCGGCCTTCTCGTGGTCGTCGGCGCGCGAGTCGATGGCGCTGTCCATGTCGCTGAAGAGTTCGGCCACGGGCTCGATCTTCTCGTAGCTGGTGCGCGTGGGCGCGTAGAGCTTCTTCGCCTTCTCGATG
The DNA here is from genome assembly GCF_044462705.1 of Xenophilus sp. Lineage (NCBI taxonomy): Bacteria > Pseudomonadati > Pseudomonadota > Betaproteobacteria > Burkholderiales > Comamonadaceae > Xenophilus > Xenophilus sp. Next base: position 5,431 of record NZ_JBIQNC010000115.1, on the reverse strand, counting down.
TCGCCGGCCTTCACGGCGGCGACGAAGACGCGGGTGTCGGCCGCCAGCTTGCGCACGTTCTCGATCACGTACAGCTTGTAGTCGGCGAGGGGGCCGACCAGTTCCTGCGGCGAGACGGCCGCCTGCGCGCCGGCGGCGGCCAAGCCGGCGGCACCGGCGACCAGGGCGGCGAGAAAGCGGCGGCGGATGGGTTCGGTCATGACGTTCCTTCTTGCGTGTTGTGTGTGTTGGAAGGGGAAAAGGATCAGGCCAGGCGAGCGGCGGCCTCGAGCAGCGGGCGGCCGAGCCAGTCGCGCGCGTCGCGCACGCCCGGCAGCGTGAAGAAGAAGCCGCCGCCGATGGGCTTGATGTATTCCTCCAGCGGCTCGCCGTCGAGGCGCTTCTGCACGGTGACGAAGCCCTTCTCCAGGTCGGCCTGGTAGCAGATGAACAACAGGCCCATCTCGAGCTGGCCGGACTTGGTGACGCCGTTGGAATAGTTGAAGGGCCGGCGCAGCATCAGGTTGGCCTGCGACGCGACCGTGCGCGGGTTCGCCAGGCGGATGTGGGCATCGAGCGGCGTGACCTTGCCTTCCGGGTCCTTGCGGTAGTCGGGCACGTCGTGCTCGGTGCGGCCGCCGTCCAGCGGCGCGCCGCTGGCCTTGAGGCGGCCGAAGATCGCCTCCTGCTCCTGCAGCGGCGTGCGGTCCCAGCGCTCGACGAAGTTGCGGATGATGCGCACCGCCTGGTAGCTGCCGCCGACCGCCCAGGCCGGCTCGCCGTCCTGCGGGCCGACCCAGACGATCTGCTCCATCAGCTTCGCGTCGCCGGCATCCGGGTTGGCCGAGCCGTCGCGAAAGCCCAGGAAGTTGCGCGCGCTCTCGGCCGGCTGGCCGGGCACCGCCGGGATGGGCGGCACGCTGCCCTCCTGCTTCCAGTGCAGGATCAGCAGGTCGGGCGTGTTCTTGATGATGTCGCGCAGGGCGTGGATGTTGGTGTCGGGCGTGTTGGCGCAGAACTGGATCGACAGGTCGCCGTGGCACAGCGCCGCGTCCAGCGCATCGTTGGGATGCGCCTTCATCTGCAGCAGGTGCTTCGGCCTGAGCCGGGCCAGCCCGTAGCGCTCGTCGTCGAACATCGAGGCGCCCAGCGAGACGGTGACGGTGAGCGCGTCCGGCTGCACCACCGGCCCCAGCAGGCCGGAGCTGGGCGGCGGCAGCTTCGGGTCCAGCTCGGGCTCCTTGCCGCCCTGGGTGAGGAAGGCGATGCGCTCGGTGAGCACGTGGAACAGGCGCTCCAGGTCCTTGCGGTTCTCGGCCAGCACGAAGAAGGACGCGACCATGCCGTGGCTCGGCCGCGGCGTGACGATGCCGGCCTGGTGCGCGCCGAGGAAGGGCACGCGGTCCTGCGTGTGGGTGCTCAGCGGCGCGTCGGTGACCTGCGCGCCGGGACCGGGGCCCTCGGCCGGGCCGGCCGGGGGCGCGGCGGCGGCGCGGCCGGCCGCCGCCAGCCCCGCCAGCGCGGCGCCGGCGGCGCCCAGCACGCGGCGGCGGTCGGAGGATGCGGGGGCGTTCTTGTCGTGGTGGTCGTTCATGGCTGCTCCAGTCCCAGCGCGGCGTTCACCTTGCCGAGTTCGTCGGCCAGGGCGCGCACCGGTTCGGCGATGGCCTTGCGCTGCGCGTCGTCCAGCGGCGCGGGCTTGAAGCCCTCGCCGTCGCGGTAGGGGTCGAGGGCGGCGGAGAAGGCGGCGAAGCGCTGCCCGACGGCCTGCTCCAGGCCGGGCGCCGCCTTGGCCAGCAGCGGCGAGAGCAGGTCGGCCAGCTTCTTCGTGCCCTCCAGCGTGCCCTGCAGGTTGGCCGCCTCGGCGGGGCCGTAGCGGTCCTCGCCGCCGGCGGGCAGGTTGTCGGCCACGCGGCGCAGCAGCTTGGCGGCGGCGCTGGCCATGCGCTCGGGCGGGATGTCCAGGCCGCGCAGCCGCTCCCTGAGCTGGCCGACGTCGGCCACGAGCTGACCGGCCGCCGGTGCCAGCGCCTTCAGGTCGCCCTGGCCGGCGCCGAACAGGCCCCATTCGATGCGGTGGAAGCCGGTGAAGGCCGGGTCGGCCTCGCGCTTCTCGAAGTAGTCGGCGCGGGCGTTCAGGCGCTGGTCGAGGTCGGCGAACAGCTCGGCCATCGGCTCCACGCGCTTGTAGGCCTGGTGGGCCGGCGCGTAGAGGGCCCGGGCCTGCTTCAGGTCGCCGGCCTGGATCGCGTCGGCCAGGGCCTGCACGGCGTCCTGCAGGGTGCCGGCCTCCAGCGCGAGGAAGACGCGGTACTCGGCCAGCGGCCCGACGTAGGCCACCAGCGAGGGCCGCGCCGCCTCGGCCTCGGAGGCGGCCGAGGGCGTGACGCGCAGCTTGCCGCGCGGGTTGCTCAGGAGGCCGCAGGTGATGTCGAACTCGCCCGGCTGCAGCTTCACCGTCATGGTCTGCGAGAAGCCGGGCGCGATGTTCTCGCGCTCCTCCACCACCATCACGCCGTCCAGGATCTCCCACTCCAGCGCGCGCTTGGAGTTGTTGACGATGGTGAAGGTGGTGCGGCCGGCCGGCACGGTGATCTCGTTGGGCTCGCACACGTTGCCCTGGATGGTGACGGTGACCGCGTTGTCGGCCGCCTTGGGCGGCGCCTTGCGCGCCACGCCGGCGGCCCACCAGAAGGCGGCCAGGCCGGCCACCACCAGCAGCGCCGAGCCGGCGACGGCCGCGCGCATCGCGGCGGAGGATTTCTTGGAGGAATCGGACATCGAGGGAAGGAAAGACTCAGCGGGCCGCGGCCGCCGCCGGCACGGGCGCCGCGGGGCGCAGGAAGAAGAACAGGGCGACCGCCAGGAAGGCGAGGTAGACGATCACCTCGCCCACCACCGGCGCCGCCTGGTAGCCCAGCAGCCCGGAGAGCACGGCGCCCAGCGGGCTGTCCATGGGCAGCGTGGCGCTCATGTCGAACACCACCTGCTGCAGGTGGTTCCACAGGCCCGCCTCGTGGAACTTGCGCAGCACGCCGGCCAGCAGCCCGGCGGCCACCAGCAGGATGAACAGGCCCGTCAGGCGGAAGAAGCGCCGCAGGTTCAGCCGCACGCCGCCCGAATAGAGGCCCCAGCCGACCACCACCGAGACGGCGATGCCGGCCAGCGCACCCACCGGCGCCTCCCATCCGGTGCTCTGCTGGAAGATGGCCAGCAGGAAGAACACCGACTCCAGGCCCTCGCGCGCCACGGCGAGGAAGACCACGCCGATCAGCGCCCAGCCCTGGCCGTCGGCGTGGCCCAGCGCCTTCTCGACGCCGGCCTGCAGCTCGCCCTTGATGCTGCGCGCCGCCTTGCGCATCCAGAACACCATGGAGGTGAGCAGCACCACCGCGATCAGGCCCACCACGCCCTCGAACAGCTCCTGCTCCTTCTGCGGGAACTCGGCCGCCATGAGCTGCAGGCCGGCGCCGGCGAACAGCGACAGCGCCGCCGCCAGCAGCACGCCCACCCACACGGCGGGCATCAGGCGGCCGCGGCCGGTCTGCTGGAGGTAGCTGGCAACGATGCCGACGATGAGCGCGGCTTCGATGCCTTCGCGCAGCATGATGAGAAAGGGAACGAGCATCGGGACGGCACAAAAGGCAACCCCCCGCGGCCGGTGCGCGGAACGCGCACCCCGCCGATCGAGGGGAAACCCCGAGCATACCCGATCAAATAAGATCGATTCTCATCTTCAAATTTGACCCACCGCAAGGATGGGCGTGGCAGGCGCGTCAGGCGGCGTGCTGCGGCGCCACCTTGTCCAACGCCGCCGCCAGGTGGCCGACCGTGCGGTCGATGTGGCGCCACTTCTCCAGCCCGAACAGGCCGATGCGGAAGGTGCGGAAGTCCGGCCCCTCGCCGCACTGCAGCGGCACGCCGGAGGCGGTCTGAAGGCCCGCCTCGATGAATTTCTTCGCGCTCTGGATGTCCGGGTCCAGCGTGTAGCTGACCACAACGCCGGGCGCCTTGAAGCCCTCGGCCGCCACGCTGGGGAAACCGCGCGACTCGAGCAGCGCGCGCACCTTGGCGCCCAGTTCCTCCTGCGCCGCCTTGGCCGTGGCGAAGCCCCAGTCGCGCGTCTCGCGCATCACGTCGCGCAGGCGCACCAGCGCGTCGGTCGGCATGGTCGTGTGGTAGGCGTGCTGGCCCTTCTCGTAGCCCTCGGCGATCTGCATCCACTTCTTCAGGTCGCACGAGAAGCTGCTGCTGGCCGTGCCTTCGATGGCCTCGCGGGCGCGCTCGCTCAGCATCACCATGGCGCAGCAGGGCGAGCTGCTCCAGCCCTTCTGCGGCGCACTGATGAGCACGTCCACGCCGGTGGCCTGCATGTCCACCCACACGGCGCCGGAGGCCACGCAGTCCAGCACGAACAGGGCGCCGACCTCGTGCGCAGCGGCGCTCACGGTGCGCAGGTAGTCGTCGGGCAGCAGGATGCCGCTGGCCGTCTCGACGTGCGGCGCGAACACGACCTTGGGCTTCTCGGCGCGGATGGCGGCGGCCACCTCCTCGGCCGGGCACGGCGCCCAGGGCGCCTGCGGGCCTTCGCCCTGGGGCCGGGCCTTGCAGACCACGGCGCCGCCGCCCGAGGAAGCGCTGGGCCGCCCCGAGCTTCCTTGCGCCCCTTGGGGGCCGGGCAGGGCATCGCCCTGCCCTGGGGGCAGACCCAGTCCACCGGCGTCGAAGATCTGGCTCCAGCGGTAGCTGAACCAGCCGTTGCGCACGATCAGCACCTTCTCGCGGTTGGCGAACTGGCGCGCCACCGCCTCCATGCCGAAGGTGCCGCTGCCCGGCACCAGCACCGCCGTGTGCGCGTGGTAGACCTCCTTGAGCATGCCCAGGATGTCCTGCATCACGCCGGTGAAGCGCCTGGACATGTGGTTGAGCGCGCGGTCGGTGTAGACCACCGAGAACTCGAGCAGGCCGTCGGGGTCGATGTCGGGCAGAAGGCCGGGCATGGGCTGTCTCCGTGTACTGGAAGGGGAAGGAAAGTCGGTGCGGCGGCTCGCCGATACTCGCGGGCCCGCCGGGGCCGCACCAGTGTAGGGCGCGCCGGCCACCGCTGCTGCCGCCGCCGATTCCCGATGCCCGTCACTCCCCTGCTCCTGCTGTGCACCGTCATCGCCGTCCAGGACGGCGACAGCCTGCGCGTGCGCTGCCCCGACGCCGATGCCCGCCCGCCGGCGGTGCGCAGCGTGCGCATCCATGCCATCGACGCGCCCGAATACCGCCAGCCTTTCGGCAACCGCGCCCGCCAAGCCCTGCGGCAGGCGGTGTACCGCCGGACGGTGCGGCTGGACTGCGTGGACACCGACGCCTATGCGCGGCTGGTCTGCAAGGTGAGCACCGTCACCTCGGCCGGGCGGCCGGCCGAGGACGTCGGCCTGGCGCAGGTGCGAAGCGGCCTGGC
>NZ_JBIQNC010000114.1:7490-16717 GCF_044462705.1 Xenophilus sp. | reverse complement strand
CGCAGTTCATCGCCGACGGCGGCTACCGGCGCCCGGAGCTGTGGCTGTCCGACGGCTGGGCGGCCGTGCAGGCCGGCGGCTGGCGCCATCCGCCGTACTGGCTCGCGCCCGACGACCCGCGGCTGGCCATGCACGGCCTCGGCGGCGCCGGCCACGTCGGCGGCTGGCACGTGTTCGGCCTGGAAGGGCTGCGCCCGATGGCGCCCGAGGCGCCCGTGACGCAACTGAGCTTCTACGAGGCCGCGGCCTTCGCCGAATGGGCCGGCGCGCGCCTGCCGACAGAGGCCGAGTGGGAGGCCGCCTGCGGCCTGGACGGCTTCACGCAGGCCGCCGGCCATGCCTGGCAGTGGACGCGCTCGGCCTACGACCCGTACCCCGGCTTCCGGCCGATGCCCGGCATCGCGGCCGAGTACAACGGCAAGTTCATGGTCGGGCAACTGGTGCTGCGCGGCGGCAGCCTCGCCACGCCGCCGGGCCACGCGCGGCCGACGTACCGCAACTTCTTCCCGCCGGCCGCGCGCTGGCAGTTCAGCGGCCTGCGCCTGGCCAAGGATCGCGCATGACACCCCCTTCCGCACTTTCATCTTCCGATGCCCGCCGCGACGATGCCGGCGATGGCGCCTTCGCGCGCGAGCTGCTGCAGGCGCTCTCGCAGCGGCCGCGCCGCATCTCGCCCAAGTGGTTCTACGACGCGCGCGGCTCGCAGCTGTTCGACCGCATCTGCGAGCTGCCCGAGTACTACCCCACCCGCACCGAGCTGGACATCCTCCGGCGGCACGCGGACGAGATCGCGCAGCGCATCGGCCGCGGCGCCGAGATCGTGGAGTTCGGCGCCGGCTCGCTGGTCAAGGTGCGGCTGCTGCTGGACGCACTGGAGGCGCCGCGGCGCTACCTGCCGATCGACATCTCCGGCGAGCACCTGGAGGCCGCGGCCCGGCAACTGCGCGCCGACCATCCGGGCCTGGCGGTGCAGCCGGTCGTGGCCGACTACACGCGGCCCTTCGCGCTGCCCGCGCCGCTGCCGGGCCAGGGTCGGCGCGTGGGCTTCTTCCCCGGCTCCACGATCGGCAACTTCGAGCCCGAGGAGGCACTGACATTCCTGCGGCAGGCGGCGCGGCTGCTGCGCGGCGGCGGCCTGCTGCTGGGCGTGGACCTGGTCAAGCAGCCGGCGCTGCTGCATGCCGCGTACAACGACGCGCAGGGCGTGACGGCCGCCTTCAACCTCAACCTGCTGGCGCGCGCCAACGCCGAGCTGGGCGCCGACTTCGACCTCTCGGCCTTCGACCATGCGGCCTTCTACAACGCGCCGCTGCACCGCATCGAGATGTACCTGCAGAGCCGCCGCGCGCAGGCGGTCAAAGTGCAGGGCCGCCGCTTCGAGTTCGAGGAGGGCGAGACGCTGCACACCGAGTACTCGCACAAGTTCACCATCGAGGGCCTGCGCGCGCTGGCGGTGCGCGCGGGCTTCGGCATCGGCCCCGTGTGGACCGATCCCGAGCGCCTCTTCAGCGTGCATTGGCTCCCGGCGGCACAATAGTCGCCCCGCGCCGGCCCCTGCAGCCCGCGCGGCTGCAACAGAGGTCTGTTCACATGAAAGCCACCTGGAACGGCGTGACCATCGCCGAGAGCGACGACACCGTGCTCGTCGAGGGCAACCACTACTTTCCGGCCGAGTCGCTGCGGCAGGAGTACGTCACCTTCAGCAACAACCACACCGTGTGCCCGTGGAAGGGCACGGCCAGCTACTACTCGCTGCTGGTCAACGGCGAACTGAACCCCGAGGCCGTGTGGTACTACCCCGACCCGAAGCCCGAAGCCGAGATGGTGCGGGGCCGCGTCGCCTTCTGGAAGGGCGTGAAGGTCGAGCCGTGAGTGCCGCACGGCCGTTCCGAAGGGGCTCGCACCCGCAGTGCGACGCACGGAGGGTCATCTGATGAGCGCGGCGGTCTACAGCCCGCCCTTCACGCCGCCCGAGGAACTGGCCACCGCCCTGCGGCAAGAGGGCTACGCCGTGCTCAGCCCGAAGGGCACCAGCGACTGGCTGGGCCGCCCGCTGGACGAACTGCAGGCCCTGCATGCCGACTGGGACCGGCTGCCGCCCGACGAATACCTCAAGGACGGCGGGCGCTACCGCACGCGGCGGCACTCGTGCTTCGTCGCCGAGGGCGAGGCGCTGGAGCAGGTGCCGCACCGCGCGCACTGGCAGCCGGTCGAATACAACGCGCTGCACGGCGGCATGCAGCGCTGGTTCGCGCCGATGGAAGACGCCACCGTCGCGCGGCCCGCATGGCGCGCACTGCTGCAGCGGCTGGCCGGCGCGGCGAGCGCGCTGCGCGGGCCGCAGCGCTGGTTCATCGAGGCGCACCAGTTCCGCATCGACACCGAAGGCGGCATCGGCCGGCCGACGCCCGAGGGCGCGCACCGCGACGGCGTCGACCTGGTGGCGGTGGCGCTGGTCGGCCGGCACGGCATCAAGGGCGGCGAGACGCGCGTGTTCGAGGGCCGCCGCGGCGAGCGCTTCACCCTGGCCGAGCCGTGGACGCTGATGCTGCTGGACGACGCGCGCGTGATCCACGAGTCCACCCCCATCCAGCCGCTCGCCGAGGGCGAGAAGGGCTGGCGCGACACGCTGGTCGTCACCTGCCGCGCCGGAGGCTTCCAGGGCTGACGCAGCGCAAGGGCTCGTCCGATATCGCCGGGGGCCGGCGCCGCGGCCCGGGCGTCCTACAGGGCCCGCGCGGCCGGCACGCTACATTCGGGGCGTTCGTCGCGCCTGCCCCCAGCGGGGCGGGTGCGAGATGCCAACCAGACAACGCGAGGTACGTCATGTTCAATCACATCCTGGTTCCCATCGACGGCTCCGAAACGTCCATGCTCGCGGTGAGCAAGGCCAGCGGCCTCGCGCTGGCCTTCGGCAGCCGCATCACGCTGATCCACGTGATCGACAACTACCCCTTCATCGGCGTGGGCGCCGACTATGCGCTGGGGCAGAACGAATACCTGGCCGCCGCCACGGCCAGCGCCAACGCGGCGCTGGCGCGCGGCGTGGCGGCGCTGGCGGCCGAGGGACTGCACAGCGACCAGCGCGTGATCGACGGCCACGTGGTGCACGAGGGCATCGTCGACACGGCCGCCGCGCTGGGCGCGGACCTGATCGTGATGGGCTCGCACGGCCGCACCGGCATCGAGAAGCTGCTCCTGGGCAGCGTCACGCAGCGCGTGCTGCAGGAGTCGCAGGTGCCCGTGCTGGTCGTCAAGGGCAGCCTCTGACGTCTTCCCGGCCGAAGGGCGCCGGCCGCTCGAAGCGCATCGCCTGCCCCGTGGCCGGGTGGCGCAGCTGCAGCACCGTCGCATGCAGCAGCAGCCGCGCCGCCCGCGCCTGCACCCGCGCATCGCCGTAGAGCGCATCCCCGAGGATCGTGTGGCCGATGGAGGCTAGGTGCACGCGCAGCTGGTGCGAGCGGCCCGTGTGCGGCTCCAGCAACAGGTGCGATGCGTCCTGCTGCGGCCAGGTCTCCAGCGTGCGCCAGCGCGTGAGGCTGGGCTTGCCCTCGGGGTCGATCTTCTGCAGCGGGCGGCGCGGCCAGTCGGCCATCAGCGGCGCGTCGATCGTCTGCCAGTGCCGGCTGTCGGCGATGCCGTCGACGATCGCCTCGTAGCGCTTCCACACCTGCCTGCCGGCGAAGGCTTCGCTCAGGCGGCGCTGCATCTCGGCGCCGCGCGCCATCAGCACCAGGCCGCTGGTGGCCATGTCCAGTCGGTGCACGACCAGCGCATCCGGCCAGCGGCGCTGCACGCGCGCGCTCAGGCAGTCCTGCTTGTCCTCGCCGCGCCCCGGCACGCACAGCAGGCCGGCGGGCTTGTCCAGCACCAGCAGGTGATCGTCTTCATGGACGAGGGTGAAGTCGTCAGCTTCCACGCGGGTGAGTGTAGGTATGCTCAAAAGCGATGCCCGCCTCCGACCCCGCGCCCGCCCGGACCGACTACAGCTTCTCCGACCTGACCCGCGAGCGTCCCTTCATGCACCTGTGGTGCGCGCGCATGCTGGGCACGGCAGCGCAGCAGATGCTGATGGTGGCGATCGGCTGGCACATGTACGACATCACCGGCAGCGCCTGGGACCTGGGCCTGGTGGGCCTGTTCCAGTTCGTGCCGGCGCTGGTGCTGGCGCTGTACGCCGGCCACGTGGTGGACCGGCATCACCGCGGCCGCATCCTGGCCGCCTGCCTGGCGGCGCAGGGACTGGTGGCGCTGGCGCTGCTGGGCGCGCACGGCGCCGGCCTCGACACCCGGGCGCTGCTGCTGGGCCTGTCGCTGGTGCTCGGTGCGGTGCGCGCCTTCCAGATGCCGGCCCAGCAGGCGCTGGTGCCGCTGCTGGTGCCGGTGCTGATGCTGCCGCGCGCGATGGCCTTCAGCTCCGCCGGCCAGCAGGCGGCCGTCATCGGCGGGCCGGCGCTGGGCGGGCTGCTGTTCGTCGCGGGCACAGGGGTGGTCTACGGCGCCTGCGTGCTGTTCTTTGCCGCCGCCTGCCTGCTGGCGGTGCGGCTGCGCTATGCGCACAGCGCGCCGCCGCGCGAGCCGGTGACGGCGGCCACGCTGCTGGCGGGCGTGCGCTTCATCTGGCTGCGCAAGCCGGTGCTGGGCGCCGTGTCGCTGGACCTGTTCGCGGTGCTGCTCGGCGGCGCGGTGGCGCTGCTGCCGATCTATGCCCGGGACATCCTGCACACCGGCCCCTGGGGGCTGGGCCTGCTGCGCGGCGCGCCGGCGGTCGGCGCGCTGGTGATGTCGGTGCTGCTCACGCGCCGGCCGGTGGAGCGCCACGTGGGCCGCACCCTGCTGCTGGCGGTGGGCGCCTTCGGCGTGTGCATGGTGGTGTTCGGGCTGTCGAGGAGCTTCCTCGTCTCGATGGCCGCGCTGGCCGTCTCGGGCGCGGCCGACATGGTGAACGTGGTGATCCGCCAGACGCTGGTGCAGTTGGAGACGCCGGACGCGATGCGCGGGCGGGTGAGCGCCGTGAATTCGATCTTCATCGGCGCCAGCAACCAGCTCGGCGAGTTCGAGTCGGGGGCCACGGCCGCGCTGCTGGGGCCGGTGGGCTCGGTGGTGGCGGGCGGCATCGGCACCATGCTGGTCGCGCTGTCGTGGTTCCGGCTGTTCCCTTCGCTGGCGAAGCGCGACCGCATGGTCGGCTGAGGCAGGGCCCTAGGCCCTGCGCTCGTACCACGCGCCGGACCGGTTCACGACCGAGACGACCAGGAGCATCACCGGCACCTCGATGAGCACGCCCACCACGGTGGCCAGCGCCGCACCCGACTGGAACCCGAACAGGCTGATGGCGGTGGCCACGGCCAGCTCGAAGAAGTTGCTGGCCCCGATGAGCGCCGAAGGGCCGGCCACGCAGTGGGCCACCCCGAGCCGGCGGTTGAGCAGGTAGGCCAGGCCGGCGTTCAGGAAGATCTGGATCAGGATCGGCACCGCCAGCAGCGCGATGACCAGCGGCTGCCGCAGGATCGCCTCGCCCTGGAAGGCGAAGAGGAGCACGAGCGTGAGCAGCAGGGCCGCGATCGACCACGGCCCGAGCCCGGCGGCCACCGCCTGCAGGCGCGCCGGTCCGCCGCGCAGCAGCCGGGCCCGCAGCGCCTGGGCCAGGATCACCGGCACCACGATGTACAGGCCCACGGACAGCAGCAGGGTGTCCCACGGCACCGTGATGGAGGACAGGCCCAGCAGCAGCGCGACCAGCGGCGCGAAGAGCACCACCATCAGCGCATCGTTGAGCGCGACCTGCGACAGCGTGAAGTACGGATCGCCCCTGCACAGCTGGCTCCACACGAACACCATCGCCGTGCACGGGGCGGCGGCCAGCAGGATCAGCCCGGCCACGTAGCTGTCGAGCTGGTCGGCCGGCAGCAGCGGGGCGAACAGCTGCCGGATGAACAGCCAGCCCAGGAGCGCCATCGAGAAGGGCTTGACCGCCCAGTTCACGAACAGCGTGACGCCGATGCCGCGCCAGTGCGTCCTGACCTGACCGAGCGCGCCGAAGTCGATCTTCAGCAGCATCGGAACGATCATCACCCAGATGAGCAGGCCCACCACGATGTTGACCCTGGCCAGCTCCAGCGCCGCCACGGCGCGGAAGGCCGCGGGGAACAGCTGGCCCAAGGTGATGCCGGCGACGATGCACAGCGCCACCCAGAGGCTCAGGTAGCGCTCGAAGAAGCCGATGCCCGGCAGCGGCGCCGGCGCGGCGGCGGCCGGCAGGGATGCGCCGCTCATGCGTCGGCCAGGCCGCGCGCCGTGCTCTGCAGCACCATCCGGTCGAGGCTGGCGGCCGGCAGGTTGACCAGCAGCTCCAGGCGGCGGCGGATGGCGTGCAGGGTCTGGCGGAAGGCTTCCAGCCGGTGGGCCTCGTCGCCTTGCGCCTCGGACGGGTCGGGATAGCCCCAGTGCGCCGTGGCCGGCCGGCCGGGCCAGTATGGGCACGCCTCGCCGGCGGCGTTGTCGCACACGGTGATGACCAGGTCCATGCGGGGCGCATCGGGCAGGCCGAACTCGTCCCAGCTCTTGCTGCGCAGCCCGGCGGTGGAAATGCCCGCCTTCTCCAGGACGTCGAGCGCCATCGGGTGGGGCCGCTGGTTGCCGCGCGGGCTGCTGCCGGCCGAATACGCCTTGAAGCGGCCGGCGCCGATGTGGTTGAGCACCGCTTCGGCCAGGATGCTGCGCGCCGCGTTGTGGGTGCAGAGGAACAGGACGTGGAGGGTCATGGCGGGGCTCTCTAGCAACAGGCGCGGGCCCCGGCATCCACCTCGCAGGCCGCGCCGGCGCAGCAGTTCTCGGTGAGGTAGGCCAGGAGGGCATTCATCTGGTCGAACGCGGCGCGGTAGATGAGGTTGCGGCCGCTGCGCTCCTGGGTCACGAGGCCGGCGTGCGCCAGTTCCTTCAGGTGGAAGGACAGGCTGGTGGCGGGCACGTCCATCGACTCGGCGAGGGTGCCTGGCGTCAGGCCCTCCGGGCCGGCGACCACCAGCGCCCGGAACACCCGCAGGCGCAGCGGCTGGGCCAGGGCGCCAAGGGACTGGATGACGGCTGTTTCTTCCATTATTCAATAATAGTCGAAATATAGAATGAATCAAACCGGTGTCCGCCGTGTGAGCGGGGAGGCCGCTCAGTCGAACAGCGAGAAGGCCAGCGGCGCGTCGATCACCACGCCGCTGCCGCGCGCCTCGGCCACACAGGGCAAGATCCAGCCTTCGGCGCGCTCCTCGCGCGTGACGCCGGGCCACTCGACGGTGTGCTCGACCGTGCCTTCGAGCACCCGGCACAGGCAGGTGCGGCAGGTGCCGTTGCGGCAGGAGCTGGGCAGCTCGATGCCGGCGTCCTGCGCCGCCAGCAGCAGGCTGCGGCCGGGCGCGGCCTCGAACCGCAGGCCGCTGGGCCGGAGATGGACGGTGCTGGACATGGCGCGGCATTGTCGGGCAGGCGCCGGCGGGCGGGCGGCGACAATGGCGCGCCGTTTTTCCTCTTCTTCTCCGCTTTCCCGCATGTCTCCCTACGAAGTCTGCCCCGCCGAACAGCGCGACGCCAAGGCGATCGCCGACATCCACGCCGCCGCCGCCCGCGCCGCCTACCAGGGCATCGTGCCCGACGAGCAGCTCGACGCCCTGGCGCCCGCCACCCGCGAGGCCAAGTGGCGCCAGGCCATCGAATTCGCCGAGCCGCAGGTGCACGTGGCGGTGCAGGGCGACACCGTGGTCGGCTTCGTCGGCTTCGACCGCTCGCGCGACCCCAAGACCAAGCCCACCGTCGGCGAGATCTGGTCGCTGTACGTCCACCCCGACCACTGGGGCAAGGGCGTGGCGCTGCAGCTGTGGGAGGCCGCCGAGGAGGGCCTGGAGGACGAGGGCTGCACCAGCGTCACCGTCTGGGTGCCACTGCGCAACGAGCGCGCGCTGCGCTTCTTCGAGCACGAGGCGGGCTTCAAGCGCGAGATGAAGACCGCCAAGACCACCGCCCTGGGCACCATCCGCATCGAGGAAGTCCGCCTCAAGCGCGACCTCGGCTGATCCAGCACGCATTCCTCCCATGGCCTCCAGTCTGCTGCTGCTGCTCGACGACATCGCCTCGGTGCTCGACGACGTTTCCGTGCTCACCAAGGTCGCGGCCAAGAAGACCGCCGGCGTGCTGGGCGACGACCTGGCGCTCAATGCGCAGCAGGTCACCGGCGTCAATGCCGACCGCGAGCTGCCGGTGGTCTGGGCCGTGGCCAAGGGTTCGCTGGTCAACAAGGCGATCCTGGTGCCGGCGGCGCTGGCCATCGCCGCCTGGCTGCCGTGGCTGATCACGCCGCTCCTGATGCTCGGCGGCGCCTTCCTGTGCTTCGAGGGCGTGGAGAAGCTGGTGCACCGGTTCCTGCACAAGGCCGAGCACGCGGCCGAGGTGGAGCGCCACGTGCAGGCGATGGTGGAGGGCGGCGCCGACCCGGCGCGGATGGAGAAGGACAAGGTCAGGGGCGCGATCCGCACCGACTTCATCCTCTCGGCCGAGATCATCGTCATCACGCTGGGCGCGGTGACAGGGCAGCCCTTCTGGACGCAGCTCGCGGTGCTGGTGGCGATCGCGCTGGCGATGACGGTGGGCGTCTACGGCCTGGTGGCCGGCATCGTCAAGCTGGACGACCTGGGCCTGCACCTGAGCCGCAAGCCGGGCGGCGGCGCCCAGGCCGCGGGGCGCGCCATCCTCGCCTTCGCGCCCTGGCTGATGAAGGCGCTGTCGGTGGTCGGCACGGCGGCGATGTTCCTGGTCGGCGGCGGCATCCTGGTGCACGGCGTGCCGCAGGTCGGCCACGCGGTGGAGGCATGGGCCATCGATGCCGGCGCGCTGGTCGGCTCGCTGGGCTCCCTGGGTTTCAACCTCGCGGTGGGCCTGGTCGCCGGCGCCATCGTGCTCGGCGCGGTCGAACTGTTCAAGCGGCTGCGCGGCGGCGGCAGGGCGCCGGCGCACTGACGGGCTGCGCGGCGCCGCTTCAGCGCCGGCGGCGCACCAAGGCCACCACGATCATCGCCACGCCCAGCACCAGCGCGAACCAGCCCACCGTCTGCGCGCCGGCCACCATGTCGCGCCACGCCGGCGAGCGCAGCATGTAGGGGCCGAGCAGCACGGCGGCGCCGATGAAGGCGCACATGGCGCCGCGCAGCAGCATCTGGTCGTTTTTCATCGCCGGGCCGCCC
>NZ_JBIQNC010000114.1:0-7390 GCF_044462705.1 Xenophilus sp. | reverse complement strand
GGCAGACGGAAAACAGGGGCCGCTCAGCCCTGGTGGGCGCGCTTGCCGGGGTTCTTCTTGCTGCGGGTGTGGTTGCCGCGCTCCAGGCTGCGCTTCTGGCCGGCGCCCTGGCGTACGCGGATGGCGCCCGGCAGCGGCGGGGTGGCCTTGCGGTCGGCTTCGGTGACGATCTTGTTGCCCATATGGTGTGCTCCTTCGGATGGCAAATGAAAAAATGGCCCCTCGGCCAATCGCTTCGCGTTTGTCCGATCCCCCAGGGGGATGCTTTTTCATCTTGGGGCGGCCCGGCGATGAAAAAACGCGAACCCCGTATTGGGCCACAGTCCGGCTGCGTTTCCCGCGGGGCCGCCTGGTTTTGAGGTCCAATCGACACTTTGCGCCCACTGTCCGGGCGCGGCCAGCTATCAAGTCCATAGCAGACAAGCGTTCTTCTCTCATGCTCTTCCTCACTTCCTTCCGCCGGGGCCTGCCGCTTCTCCTGTCCGCTGCGGCCCTGGCGGCCCCGTTCGCCGCGCCGGCCCAGCCGGCGGTGGACGCCGCGGACTTCCCGGCCGCCGCGGTGCGCTTCCTGGACGCCGAGATGCCGGCGATGGATGCCGCCGTCGCCGCCCGCGACCGCAGCTTCTTCGAGGGCGCCATGGCGCGCGCGGTCGAGTTCGCCGACGCCTGGGGCTTCAAGTCGGGCGCCAACCCGGCCCTGGCGCGCTTCCAGCCCTGCGTGGGCGCCGTGTCCGATCACCTGGTGGTCGGGCTGTGCCGGCTGACGCCGGGCAGCGACGAATGCACACCGCACCTGGCCAGCGGCTTCGCGCAGAACCTGCAGGCCTGCCGGGCGCTGGCCGGCCGCTGACACGACGATCACGACCACCGGAGACTTCACGCCATGACCACTGACTACGACGCCTACCGCACCCTCGCCATCACCCGCCGCGGCGAGGGCGGCGCCGTGCTGGACATCCGGATGCGCGCCGCCAACGGCAAGCTGCCCACCGCCGGGCACGACGGCCACCGCGAGCTGGCCGAGATCTGGCGCGACGTGGCGCGCGACGACAGCGTGCGCTGCGCCGTGCTGCGCGGCGAGGGGCAGGGCTTCTCGGGCGGCGGCGACCTGGGCATGGTGCAGGACATGACGCAGGACGACGCCGTGCGCCGCCGCGTCTGGCAGGAGGCGCGCGACCTCGTCTACAACATCGTCAACTGCGACAAGCCCATCGTCAGCGCCATGCACGGCCCGGCGGTGGGCGCCGGGCTGGTGGCCGGGCTGCTGGCCGACGTCTCCATCGCCGCGAAGACGGCGCGCATCGTCGACGGCCACACGCGCCTGGGCGTGGCGGCGGGCGACCATGCCGCCATCGTCTGGCCGCTCCTGTGCGGCATGGCCAAGGCCAAGTACCACCTGCTGCTGTGCGAGCCCGTCAGCGGCGAGGAGGCCGAGCGCATCGGCCTGGTCTCGCTGGCGGTGGACGAGGCGGACCTGCTGCCGCGCGCCTACGCGGTGGCCGACCGGCTGGCCGCCGGCAGCCAGGACGCGATCCGCTTCACCAAGTACGCGCTGAACAACTGGCTGCGCCAGGCGGGGCCGAGCTTCGACACCTCGCTGGCGCTGGAATTCATGGGCTTCGCCGGGCCCGACGTGCGCGAAGGCGTGGCCTCCCTGCGCGAGAAGCGCGCGCCGCGCTTCGGCTGATGCTCCGCCTTCTTCCTCCCCTCCCTTCCACCGCTCGCCCATGCCCATGACACCGCCCCCCATCGAGATCGAGACCGGCCCGCAGCCGCGCGCCACCGTGCTGCTCATGCACGGCCTGGGCGACAGCGGGCACGGCTGGGCGCCGGTGGTGCCGGAACTGGCGCCGTACCTGTCGGACGTGGGCCCGGTGCGCTTCGTCCTGCCCAACGCGCCGGAGATGCCCGTCAGCATCAACGGCGGCTACCGCATGCCGGCCTGGTACGACATCCTCGGCCCCGGGCGCCCGGAGGACGAGGCCGGCCTGCGCCGCTCGCAGGCGGCCATCGAGGCGCTGATCGCGCACGAGAAGGCGCGCGGCATTCCCGCCGGCCGCGTCGTCGTCGCCGGCTTCTCGCAGGGTTGCGCCCTGGCGCTGCTCACGGGGCTGCGGCATGCCGAGGCGCTGGCCGGCATCGTGGCGCTGTCCGGCTACCTGCCCCTGGCCGACGCCACGGCCGCCGAGGGCAGCCCGGCCAACCGGGCCACGCCGATCTTCATGGCGCACGGCGAGCACGACGGCGTCGTGCAGATCGGGCGCGCCGAACGGTCGCGCGAGCTGCTGGCCGGCCTGGGCTACGGCATCGAGTGGCACAGCTACCCGATGGAGCACAGCGTCTGCCCGCAGGAGATCGCCGACCTGGGCGCCTTCCTGGCGCGCGTGCTGGCCTGAGGGCCGGCGAGCCCCGACACCCCTGCGCCGGCGCGGAGCGCGCGGCGGTGTTAACTTCCGCCCTCCAACCAAAGAGATTCGCGGACGCCCTCCCCATGAAGACATTGAAAAAGCGGCTGGCGGCCCTGCCGGCGCAACGCCTGCAGGGCATCCGGCGCGGCATCGAGAAGGAGAGCCTGCGCTCGCAATCCGACGGCAAGCTGGCGCTGACGCCGCATCCCGCGGCGCTGGGCAGCGCGCTCACGCACCCGCACATCACCACCGACTTCAGCGAGTCGCAGCTCGAGCTCATCACCGGCGTGCATGCGGACATCGAGGCCTGCCTGGCCGAGCTGACCGAGGTGCACCAGTACACCTACCGGGCGCTGAGCGAGGCCGGCGACGAGATGATGTGGGTCAGCAGCATGCCCTGCGGCCTGCCCTCGGACGAAACCATCCCGATCGGCCGCTACGGCACTTCCAACGTCGGCCGCGCCAAGAGCGTCTACCGCATGGGCCTCGCGCACCGCTACGGGCGGCGCATGCAGACCATCTCGGGCATCCACTACAACTGGTCGCTGCCGCAGGTGACGAGCGACGAGTACTTCGCGCTGATCCGCAACTTCCGCCGCCACGCCTTCCTGCTGCTGTACCTGTTCGGCGCCTCGCCGGCGGTGTGCGCCAGCTTCGTCGAGGGCCGCCCGCACGCGCTGCAGCCCATCGGCGAATACACCATGCACATGCCGCACGGCACTTCGCTGCGCATGGGGCGGCTGGGCTACCAGAGCGAGGCGCAGGCGTCGCTGTTCGTCAGCTACAACGGCCTGGACGGCTACGCCGCCTCGCTGGCCGACGCGCTGACCCGCCCGTACGCGCCCTACGAGGCCATCGGCATCCGCAACCTGGGCGGCGAGTACAACCAGCTCGCCACCACGCTGCTGCAGATCGAGAACGAGTTCTACGGCACCATCCGGCCCAAGCGCGTGATCTTCCCCGGCGAGCGGCCGCTGCACGCGCTGCGCGAGCGCGGCGTCGAGTACGTCGAGGTGCGCCTGATGGACCTGGACCCGTTCGAGCCCGTGGGCATCAACGCGCAAACCATGCGCTTCCTCGACGTCTTCCTGCTCCATTGTCTGCTGGCCGACAGCCCGCCGGACAGCCGCGACGAGATCGCCGAGATGAAGCACAACCAGCACCTGACGGCCGAACGCGGCCGCGAGCCGGGCCTGGCGCTGCAGCGGCATGGACGGCCGGTGGCGCTGGCGGACTGGGGTGCGGAGATCCTGGAACAGTGCCGCCCCATCGCCGCGGCGCTGGACGAGGCCTTCGGCGGCGAGGACCATGCCCGGGCCCTGGCCGCCGCGCAGGCGGCGCTGGCCGCGCCCGACACGCTGCCCTCGGCCCGCGTGCTGGCCGAGATGGCCGCGCGGCACGGCGACTCCTTCGTCGCCTTCACCCGCGAGCGCAGCCTCGCCACCCGCGAGGCGCTGCTGGCGCTGCCCTGGAGCGCGGCGCGCCAGGCCGACTTCGAGCGCCTGCGCGAGGACTCGGTGCGCGAGCAGGAGCGCATCGAGGCGGCCGACACGCTGCCCTTCGAGGCCTACCGGGAGCAGTACGTCTCGCCCCAACGCCTGGGCCTGCGCCCGCTGCGCGGCGACGTGGCCCTGGCGATCTGAGCACGCCCCAGGGGCCGGGCCGGCGCCCGCGCGGCCGGCGAAGCGAGACTTTTGCCGCAATGCGGCCGGAAGTCGCGCCCTCGCTTTGTTAACAAAAGTGTCCATTCGCGCCAGCTTCTGTCAGAATCGATGTAAACCTCCTTCTGACATCCGGGCGCCCAAGTGAATCCTTTCGACTACGAGCAGACTGCCGACGGCATGCAGGTCGACGAACTGGAGTTCGCCGTGGCAACGGGCCGCTCCTGCGACAGCCTGGTGGATCCGGTCGTCGGCGAGACCCTGCGGCTGATCCTGCAGAAGATGGACATCGCCCTGGCCTACGCCTGCGAGGCGGTGAGCGGGCAGCGCCCCGACGCGACGCGCGAGCTGTCCGAGGCCGGGCAGTGGTACCTGTTCGACAACGCCTTCGCGCGCAGCCTGGCGGCCGAGCACTGGATCGAGCCGGGCCGGCCGGCGTCGCAGGGCTGCTTCACCGTGCCGGTGGTGCTGGCCAGCGGCCGCGTGGTGGGCGCGCTGTACGCGCCGCGCTATGCCGGCGATGCCGTGCAGGCGCAGCAGCTGCTGCGGCAGGTGGAGCTGTCGGCGCAACTGATCGCGCGCCGCATCGACGAGCGGCCGCGTGCGGCGCCGCCCGCCGACGCGCCGTCCGCGACGGTGATGCCGCTGCCGCAGGCGCCGAGCCGCGTCGACCCGCCGCAGGCCTGGGCCCTGGCCGCCTGAGGCCGCTGCATTTCCGCACACGGGCCGCCTTCGGGCGGCCTGTTTTCTTGTGGCGAGCGGCCTCAGGGCACGGCCGGGACAGCGGGCGCCGCGCCCAGCCGCTACAGTGCGCGTCGCCGGGTTTTCTCGCCCGGGCGCATCCGTACAACGCACGAAGAGCACGAAAGGACACCAGCGCATGAGCAGCAGCACCGAGCCCCGCATCGACTTCACCGGCCGCGTGGCCATCGTCACCGGCGCCGGCGGCGGCCTGGGCCGCCAGCATGCGCTGGCCCTGGCGGCGCGCGGCGCCAAGGTGGTGGTCAACGACCTGGGCGGCGCGGTGGACGGGCAGGGCGGTTCGGCCTCGGCGGCGCAGAAGGTGGTCGACGAGATCCGCGCCGCCGGCGGCGAAGCCATCGCCAACGCCGCCTCCGTCACCGACTTCGCGGCCGTGCAGGCCATGGTGCAGCAGGCCGTGGACACCTGGGGCCGGGTGGATGTGCTGGTCAACAACGCCGGCATCCTGCGCGACAAGAGCTTCGCCAAGATGGAACTGGACGATTTCCGCCTGGTGGTGGACGTGCACCTGATGGGCGCCGTGCACTGCACCAAGGCCGTGTGGCCGATCATGACGGCGCAGAAGTACGGCCGCATCGTGATGACCACCTCGTCCTCGGGCCTGTACGGCAACTTCGGCCAGAGCAACTACGGCGCCGCCAAGATGGCGCTGGTCGGCCTGATGCAGACGCTGAGCCTGGAGGGCGCGAAGAACGACATCCGCGTCAACTGCCTGGCGCCCACCGCCGCCACCCGCATGACCGAGGGCCTGATGCCGCAGGAGGTGCTGGACGCGCTGCGGCCCGAGGCGGTGGTGCCGGCGATGCTGGTGATGGCGGCCGAGAATGCGCCCACCCGCACCATCCTGTGCGCCGGCGCCGGCACCTTCGAGGCGGCGCACGTCACGCTGACGCAGGGCGCCTACGTCGGCCTGGGCGCCGACGCGCCCGAGCAACTCGCCGCGCGGCTGGCCGAGGTCACCGAGCGCGACGGCGAGCAGGTGCCCGCCAGCGGCGCCGCGCAGGGCGCCAACGAGGTCGGCAAGGCGATGGCGGCCCGCCGCTGAGGGGCCTCAGCCGGCCGGCGCCGGCGCGCCGTGCTGCACGGCCGGCGGCAGGTGCGGGTCGAGCCAGTCCATGCGCCACGCCAGCACGGCCAGCGCCGCCAGTGCCACGGCGGCCGCCATGGCGCCGGCGAAGCCGCCGCGGGGCCCGGCATCGGCGCCGCGCGGCGGCAGGCGGCGCGCCCCGGCGGGCACCTGCGCCGTCTGCGAGAGCGAGCCGCCCAGCCGCACGTTCACCTTCATCCGGCCGTTGATGGCCCAGCCGCTGGCGTCCAGCAATGGGCCCAGGCTGCGTTGACGCAGCTTGAGCCAGGCGATCAGCATGCTCGGCCCGGAGATGGCCGCGACCACGCCGCCCAGCGCGATGGGGATCCACGGCCCGAGGTCGATGAACTTGGTGAAGATGGCCACCAGCACGGCGCTGATGCTGCCCATCGCCACGCCCAGCGCGGCCACGGTGCCGACGTCGATGCGCCCCGGCAGCCGCGGCGTGGCCGCCGGCTTGCCGGCGCTGGCGGGCGGGGTGGCGCCGGCCGTGCTGCCGGTGGCGGCTAGGGTGGTCGCCACGCCGCCCAGGGCGCCCTGGGCGCTCGCCTCGCTGGCGGCGGCGCGGCGGGCCACCTGTTCCTCCAGCGCGCGCACGAACTTCTTGTAGGGCGCGAAGAAGGCCTGCATCACGCTGGTCGGGTTCTCGATCAGGTGGGTGATGGTGGCGTCCCAGTCGCGGCCCTGCCGGTCGTAGAAGATGCCGTTGCGGCCGACGAAGAGGAAGTCGGTGTCGCCCGCGGTGAAGGCGGCGGCGACGGTCATCTTCTCGGTGCCGCTGCTGCCGGCGCGGGTGCAGTCGCAGTAGGCCAGGCAGGTCTTGGCCAGGCCGGCGACGATCGCATGCTTCTTGGCGTCCGCCACGCGCACCGTCAGTTCGCAACTGCGCCCGTCCATCACCAGCGTGCCGGCCTGGAAGATGGCCCCTTCGCGCAGGTAGAAGCACTTGAAGGAGACGAAGTTGTGCAGCAGCGCGAGCAGGTCGCGCTTCAGGCGGATGAGCTTCTCCAGTTCGGCCAGGCGGCTGTTGTGCGCTTCCTCGCTCTCGTCCTCGGCGATGAGCGCCATCACGGCGAGCCGGGCCTCCAGCCAGGCCTGCAGCTCGGCCGGCGCGGCGTCGCCCAGCGGCGTGGCCGGGCGCTCGCCCAGCCAGCGTCGGGCGGCCGCGAGCCGGTCGAGCACCTGCCGCCAACCGGGCTCGTCCAGCGCCTGCGTCGCCTCGCCCAGCAGGGGCTGGACGGCGTCGTGCCGCAGGCGCTCCAGCGCGGCGGTCCAGGCCGGGTTGACCGGGCCGTCCAGCGGCAGCACGCCGGCCGGCGTGACGGCGGCCAGCGGCAGCGCGGCCAGCGCCGGCGCATCGGCCGCCAGCGCATCGCCGGCCAGCGCCGCATAGGTGTCGGGCGCGGGGTTGAGGGCGAGCACGGCGTGCGCGTCGAACGCGGCGACGCGGCAGCGGGCGAAGAAATCGTCCA
>NZ_JBIQNC010000113.1:0-16809 GCF_044462705.1 Xenophilus sp. | reverse complement strand
TGCGGCAGCCGCGTGAACGCGATCGCCGACAGGAAGGCCGCGATGCCCAGCGAGAACGCGCCGATGAAAAGCCACGCATAGCTGGAAAACGTGTCGTAGATCAGCCCGCCCAGCACGGGCCCCAGCGCCATGCCGAAGCTGCTGGCCATCGTGGTGCCGCCGATCACCGTGCCCATCATGCGCAGCGGGAAGTTCTCGCGCGCGATCACGGCGAACAGCGGCATCACGCCCGCATAGGTGAAGCCAAACAGCGCCGCGACGGTGTAGAAGCTCCCCAACTGGCGCGCGGAGATGTAGCCCAGCACCACGACCGCCTGCGCCAGCAGCGCCAGCACCAGGACGCGCGCCGCCCCGAAGCGGTCGCCCAGCAGCCCGAACACCAGGCGCCCGCCCATGCCCGCGAGCCCTTCCATGCTGTAGATCGACACGGCGGCCATCAGCGGGATGCCGCAGGTCACGGCGTAGCTCACCGTGTGGAAGATCGGCCCCGAGTGGGTGGCGCAGCTCAGGAAGCTCGTCAGCACCAGGATCAGGAACGGCGCCGAGCGCAGGGCCTGCCCGACCGACAGAGCCGGCGCCTGTGCCGCGCCCGGCGCCGCGGCGGACGCGGCCTGCGCCAGCGCGGGCGGACGGCGCACCAGCCATGCCGCCGGCACCATGACGGCCGCCGCCAGGGCCGCGATGACCTGCAGCGAGCTTCGCCAGTCGTGGTGCTGCACCAGCCACGCAGCCAGCGGCGACATGGTCATCGGCGCCATGCCCATGCCGGCCGACACCAGCGACACGGCCAGGCTGCGCCGCGTGTCGAACCAGCCCGTGACGCACGCCATCATCGGCGCGAAGATCCCCGCCGCGCTGAACCCGACCACCACGCCGAACAGCAACTGGAATGCCAGGAGCGACGTCGCCAGGCTGGCCAGCGCGAGGCCGGCGGCGAGCAGCACGGAACTTGCCAGCACCACGATGCGCGGGCCCACGCGGTCGGAGAGGTAGCCCCAGGCGATGCTGCCGAGCGCCAGCGCCACGAAAGCGAGCGTCATCGCGGTGGAGATCCCCGTGGTGGACCACCCGGTGCCCTGCGCGATCGGCCGCAGGAACACCGGCAGCGAGAACAGTCCGCCGATCGCCACGCAGCCGAGCACGCCGCCGGCGGCCACGATGATCCAGCGGTAGTGCGTGCGCAGCGCGTTCGTCCAGGAAGCCATGGTCCGGTCCTCGGTTGATTCGGTTGGGTCTGGGGAGCAGGCTACATCCGCCCGCCGGGCGGCGGGAGTAACAAACGTGGCGCGATGGTCCGCATCGGGGCCGGGCGTCAACAGGCCCTAGCCGTTGCGGACAGTCTGCTTGAGCACTTCGAGGAACGACGCTGCCGCGGGCGAGAGGGAACGATCGCGCCGGAAATGAGCGCCGATCACGCGCTCGATGGTCGGGCGCATGAGCCGCTGCGTCACCAGCTTCGCTTCCTGCGCCACGATGGACGGCGGAACCACCACAACGCCGAGTCCGTTCACCGCCAATGCGACGGCGGTGGAGAGAAGAGAGACCTCGTGCTCGATCCGGAGCTGCACGCCCGCCTCCCTCGCGGCAGCTTCGATGCTGCCCCGGATGCCATAGCCGGAGCGCACCGTCACCATGGGCAGGCCGCCCAGTTGCTTCCAGGTCATCGCGCCGCCGCCGGGAAACGTGGCGGAGGGCAGGGCGGCGGCGACCAATGTCTCGCGGATGAGCACCTCCGCGCGCAGCGCCGGCACCGGCGCCTCGAGCGTACCGACCCCGAAATCGATGTGGCTCGCTTCCATGGCGGTGACGAATTCCGCCGGGCCGACCTCTTCGATCTCCAGGCTCACGCCGGGATGCCTGTCGAGGAACCGCCTCATCGCCGGAGGAAGCATGGCCTGCGCCACCGCCGCGGTGGCGACCACGCGGACCCGTCCCGCATGCACGCCGGCCAGTTCGCTCATCGAGACCGACAAGCCTTCCATCTCGGCCAGCGCGCGCTGCGCATAGCCGATGGCGCGGGCCGCGGCATCCGTCCGGCGGATCGACCGGGTGCTGCGGTCGAACAGGCTGATCCCCAGCTTGGCCTCGAGCTCGCGCACCAGCATGGTCACCGCCGGCTGCGTCAGCGAGAGCGCCTGCGCCGCGGCCGAGATGCTGCCGGTGTGGTAGACGGCGACGAAGGCGCGCAACTGCCGTACCGAAGGCATGGCGGACAAAGGCTGCTTATGAATCGACATGGAAGCATCAATTTCACATATATGCGTCCTCCGACTTTAATCAGTCCGCCACGGTCTTCTCATCCCCGCGCCGGTTGCCCGGCGCCGGCGACCTCGAGCAGCCTGTCGATCTCCGGCTGCGTGCCGATGCTGATGCGCACCCAGTCGGCCAGCCCATACGACGCCACGGGCCGCACGATCAGGCCGTGCTGTTCCAGCCTGCGCGCGAAGTCGGCACCGCCCTTGACGTCGGCCAGGACGAAGTTGGTGTGCGACTCGAGGCATCGGCAGCCCATCGACGCCAGCCCCTCCACGAGCGCCGCGCGCCCCTGGCGGGTCGCGGCCACGGTGCGGACGATGAAGTCCTGGTCTTCCAGCGCGGCGATGGCGGCGACCTGTGCGGGCTCGGAGATCGTGAAAGGCGACCGCACCCTGCGCATGACGTCCGCGAGGCCGGGCTGCGCGATGCCGTATCCGACCCGCAGGCCCGCCAGGCCATAGGCCTTGGAGAAGGTCCTCGTGACCACGAGGTTGGCGTGCTCCCGCACCCAGGCCACCGAGTCGCCGCGCCGGTCGGGCGGCAGGAACTCGACATACGCTTCGTCGAGCAGCACGACGACGTGCGGGGGCACCCGGCCCAGGAAGGACCTCAGTGCTTCCGGATCGACGGCGGTGCCCGTCGGGTTGCCGGGATTGGCGATGTAGACCAGCGAAGTCGACGGCAGGATCGACCTGGCGAGGCCTTCCAGATCGACGGTGAAATCCGGCGAGGCGACGACGGTGGAATGCGCCCCCAGCTTCTGGACTGCGTTCACATAGGCCTGAAAGGAATACTGCGCATAGCTGGTCGACCGGCCGGGTTCGAGCAGGCAGGCGGCCACGTTGCCCAGGACGCTCTCCGAACCGGCCCCCACGACGATCCACTCGCGCGGAACGTCGTGAAACCGCGCGATCGCATCCGAAAGCGCTGCGCAGTCGCTGTCGGGGTAGCGGGACAGGTCGATGCCGGCGCTCGACAGGGCGGCGAGCGCCCTGGGGCTGGCGCCCAGCGGGTTCTCGTTGGACGCGAGCTTGACGATCCGGTCTGCGGCGAGGCCCGAGCGTGCGGCGACGGCAGAGATCGGAAGGCCCGGGACGTACGGCTTGAGCGCTGCGACATGCGCCGGGTACGGGATGGAAGAGTTCATCGCCCGATGGTCGGCCGGTCGGATGCAGGTGACCAGCACCGGATGGCGCTTCGCGATCACCTTTGGCGATCAGGCGCGCACGACTACCATCGCGCCATGCGATTGCAGCAGCTGCGTGACCTCCTCGCCGTGGTGTCTCACGGCGGCTATCGGGCGGCGGCGCGGGCGCTGAACGTGTCGCAGGCGGGCTTGACCAAGAGCCTGGCGAAGCTGGAGGAAGAGCACGACGTCGTGCTGATCCAGAGGACGTCCCAGGGCATCGCGCTGACCTCCGCGGGCGAGGAGTTCGTCTCGTACGCCCGCGCCGTGCTTCACGAGGCGGACCGGGCGGAGGCGTGGCTCAGCCGCGCGCGGCGGCCGGCACCGAAGCAGGTGAAGGTCGGCGTCTCGGTGGAGCCGTCCCTGAGGCTCGTGCCCTCGGTGCTGAAGGACTTCCGCCAGGCCTTTCCCAAGACCACGATCCACCTGACGCAGCGCTCCTCGAACGAACTCGTTGCAGCCGTCCTCGACAACCGCGTCGACTTCGCGGTGATGCGGCTGCCGCAGCACGTCCTGCCCGACGACCTGCGCGTCGAGCCTCTTTACTCCACCAGCGCGGCCATCATGGCCCGCAGGGGCCATCCTCTGCAGGGCGCCACGACCGTCGGCCAGTTGGTCGACTCTCACTGGATCGTCGTCGGTGATCCGGCGCGGCCCGGGCACCAGGACGAGAGCATCCAGGAACTCTTCCTCCAGCACCGCCTCGGCCAGCCGCGCTTCGCGGCGGTGTCCGATTCGGTCTTCGGCGCGATCTCGATGCTGCTCGAGACGGATTGCGTCGCGCGGCTTCCGGCGCAGCTTCTGCAGCATCCGTTGACGGCAGGCAGCCTGGTCGAGATCCCCGTGCTCGAGCAGGCGCACCTGGCCTATCAGGTCGGCATCGTGTCGAAGACCGCGCGGCGGCTCGGCTCGGAGGCGGCGCAGCTCGCCGCCATGCTGCGGTCCTTCGCGCGCCTGTCGGGCGTGCTGAAGAACCTGGGCGCCGTCGAAGGCGTCAGTCGGGCTTGAAGCCGGAGTCCTTCACGACCGGCGCCCACTGCTGAAGCTCGGCCGCCTGCAGCCGCGTGAAATCCCGCGAGCCGAGATAGGCGGTCTGAAGCACCATCTTGTTCAGCCTGTCCTTCACCTCCTGGCTGGCGAGGGCGTTCGCGATCGCCTGGTCCAGCCGGGCCACGACGGGGCCGGGCGTTCCCGCGGGCAGGAAGGCGCCGAACCAGCCTTCCACGGGGTCCATCCCGATGCCCTGTTCCGCCAGCGTGGGGATGTCGGGCGCCAGGACGTAGCGCTGGTCGCTGAAGACGCCGAGCACGCGGATCTTGCCTGCGCGGTGGTGCTCGATCTGGTCGACGAGCGTGTCGATGGCCGCGGGCAGGTGGCCGCCGATCAGGTCGGTGACAAGCGGCGCGCCTCCCTTGAAGGCGACGTGGGTCCATTCCAGCCCCGTCGCCTTGCCGAATACCAGGCCCGCGAAGTGGGCCATGCCGCCGGCGCCCGATGTGCCGTAGCTGGCGTCCTTGTTGTTCTTCATGGCGGACACCAGTTCGGGCGCCGTCCTGACGCTGCTGGTGGCCGGCACCGCGAGTGCCATCGGATAGCTGGCCAGCCGGGCGAGGGGGATGAAGTCCTCCATCACCTTGTAGTCGATCTGGTGGGCGTAGACGAGCGACTGGATGGTGGTCAGCGCATTCGGCGCGATGAGGACCACGCTGCCGTCGGCGGGCGAGCGCTTGAGCAGGGACGCCGAGATGCGGCCGCCGGCGCCCGGCTTGTTGTCCACGACCACGGTGGTCTTCAACTGGTCCTGCAAGGGCTGCTGGATCAGCCTGGCCAGGATGTCGACGCTGCCGCCCGGCGGGTAGGGGACCACGAGCTTGACCAGCGGTGGCAGGGACTGGGCCTGCGCCGTGCCGGACAGGCCCAGCAGGGACATGCTGCAGGCGATCAGAAGACGTCGGGTGAAGGAGGCCATGTGCGGTTGCCGTGAGTTGGTTGTATGTCCGCGATGCTGTCGGCAAGCGGCGCGAACGCCTAGCCGGAATTCCGAATCGCGATTTCCTTTGGAAATCGGGCTCGGGGCCGCAAGGGTTGCCCAAAATTTATTGAAGCGTTCATGAATCGAATTCGTTTGCCTCGTCGCCATGCCTGGCGTTCAATGCGCCCACTTTTCAACGGAGACCGAGGTTTGAACATCCAAGCAACCGCGCGCCGCTTCCTGTGCGGCGTGGCCATCGCCGCCGCCATCGCGCCTGCTGTCGCGCAGGACTACCCCAGCAAGCCGATCGTGATCGTGGTCCCGTTCACGACAGGCGGGGTGCTCGACACGCTGGCCCGCACCATCGGCCAGGAGCTGACGCCCGCTCTCGGCCAGTCCGTCGTGATCGACAACCGCACCGGCGCCAGCGGCAACATCGGCACCGCCGCCTATGCCCGCGCGCCTGCCGACGGCTACACCATCGGCATGGGGACGATCGCCACCCACGGCATCAATCCCAGCCTGTACGGCGACCGCCTTCCCTACGACCCGATCAAGGATTTCAAGCCGCTGGCGATGGTCGCCACGCAGCGCAACGTGGTGCTGGTGAATCCCGCCCTGCCGATCGGCAACGTCCAGCAACTGATTGCCCATGCCAAGGCCCATCCGGGCCGTGTCGCCTACGGATCGGCCGGCAACGGAAGCTCCCAGCACATGGCGGGCCAGATGCTCATGAGGCAGACGGGCATCAAGCTCACGCACGTGCCGTACCGCGGCAGCGGACCGGCCCTGATGGACCTGATCGCCGGCAACATCGACCTCATGTTCGTCGACATGCCGGCGGCCATGCCCCACATCCAGTCGGGCAAGGTGCGCCCCATCGGCGTCACCTCGCTCGATCGCTCCAGCGCATTGCCGGACGTGCCGACCGTGGCGGAGCAGGGCGTGCCGGGCTTCGAGGTCACCGCCTGGTTCGGCGTGCTCGCTCCCGCGCAGACGCCGCAGCCGATCGTCGACCGCCTGAGCAGCGAGATCCTCAAGGTCATGGCCAGGCCCGCCGTGATCCAGAAGATGAAGAGCCTGGGCGCCGACCCGGTCGCCGTGCCGCCGGCGCAGTTCGGCCAGCACATCGCGCGCGAGATCGAGCGGTGGACGGCGGTGGTGAACGAGCTCAACGTGAAACTGGACTGAGGCGAGATGACGGATACACAGGCCGGCCGCCTGGCCGGCAAGGTGGCGCTGATCACCGGTGCCGCGGTGGGCATCGGGCGCGCGAGCGCATTGCGCTTCGCGGCCGAGGGCGCCGCGGTGGCCGTGGCGGACATCGACCGGCCGCGCCTGCAGGCCCTGGCCGATGCGCTGCAGGCGAGCGGGACCTCCTGCATGGCCCTGCCCATGGACGTGACGGACGAATCCAGCGTAGCGGCCGCGTTCGGGCAAGTGCGTGAGCGGTACGGGCGCCTGGACGTCCTCATGAACAACGCCGGCGGCTCGTCCATGAACGACCGGAACGTCGTCGACATCGACATGGAGGAGTTCTGGCGGGCGATACGCATCGACCTCTTCGGCACCTTCGTGTGCTGCCGTCACGCGATACCGCTGATGCGCCTGGCGAAGGGCGGCTCGATCATCAACATGGGGTCCATCAGCGCACACCGCGGGCTGGTCGGCAGGGATGCCTACACGTGCGCGAAGGGCGGCGTGACGGCCCTGAGTCGCTCGCTGGCCGTGGAGTTCGCGGCGGAGCGCATACGCAGCAACGTCATCGCCCCGGGCGCCGTCCTGAGCGAGCGGATGGAGAACTTCATCCGCGACGACGAGCGCGTGCGCACGGCCGTGAGCAGGCACCTGCTGGGCCTGCCGGCGCCCGACGAGGTGGCGGCGACGGCCGTCTTCCTCGCGAGCGACGAATCGGCCCACATGACGGGCGCCGTGCTGGCGCTGGACGGAGGCCGTAGCGCAGCGGCGTGAAGCTGGTGTTCCGGCCGGTCGGGCGCCGACAATGGCAAGGTCGATTCCCGGCCCTTCCATGCGCAACGTTCCATCGGTCCAGCAATTGCGTGCATTCGTGGCGATCTACCGCACCGGCAAGATCGCCACCGCCGCCGCCGAACTCTCGCTGACGCAGTCGGCCGTGAGCGTCCTGCTGCGCCAG
Organism: Xenophilus sp.; assembly: GCF_044462705.1. Taxonomy (NCBI): domain Bacteria; kingdom Pseudomonadati; phylum Pseudomonadota; class Betaproteobacteria; order Burkholderiales; family Comamonadaceae; genus Xenophilus; species Xenophilus sp. The sequence continues at coordinate 9,240 of NZ_JBIQNC010000113.1, read as the reverse complement.
CTCGAGAGCAGGCTCGGCACGCGCCTGTTCGACCGGGCATCGCGCGCGCTTCACCGCACGCAAGCGGCCGACGAACTGATCGCGCGCGCCGACCACGTGCTGTCCGAACTGGCCGGCATGACCCAGGACATGCGGCAGCTCTCCCAGGCCCAGCGCGGCCTCATCCGGGTGGCGGTGACACCGGTCATCGCGCAGGCGCTCATCCCGCCGGTGCTCGAGCGTTTCCAGCAGGCGCATCCCCAGGTGCGCGTGGTGCTCCAGGACGCAGGGCCCGAGATGTTCCTGGCCAACCTGCTGTCGGGCCGCGCCGACTTCGGCATCGGCATCGCCGACGAATCGCATCCGGAGCTGGATTCGCGCGTCATCATGAACGACCAGCTCTATCTGCTGTGCGCGCCGTCGAGCGCGCTGGCCTCATCCCGCGATCCGCTGCCGTGGCGCGCCCTGGGCGAGGAGCCCATGGTGCTCCTTCGCCCCGGCTACGGCCTGCGCCGCAAGATCGACCAGGCGGGCGCACGCGCCGGCGTCCAGCTCATCGTGGCGCACGAGGTCACGCTCTACACGACGGCCATCGCGCTGACGGCCAGGGGCCTGGGCTCCACCATGGTGCCGGCGTCGACCGCCAAGGAACTGGTGCGGGTCCACGGACTCGTGGCGCGCAAGCTCACCTCGCCCGTGGTCCGGCGCCCCATCAGCGTCATCACGCGCAAGGGGCATCTGCTGCCGCCGGCCGGCGAGCTGTTCGTGGCCGCTTTCCATTGACGCGGCGGCCGCTCGTCCTACGCGCCGTGCAGGGCGCGGTAGTTCAGCAGGTCCTCGATGCCGAAGCGCCCGTTCTCGCGGCCGAAGCCCGACCAGCCCCAGCCGCCGAAGGGCGTCGCGAGGTTCTGCGGCGCGCCGTTGATGACCACCTGGCCCGTCTTCATCTGCCGCGCCGCGGCGCGGGCCCGATCGGCATCGCCTGACCAGACGGCGCCCGACAGGCCGTACCGGGTGGCATTGGCCATCTCGATGGCCTGGCGCTCGTCGTCGTACGGCATCAGGGCGAGGACCGGTCCGAAGACTTCCTCCTGCGCCAGTTCCATCGCCGGCGTCACGCCGTCGACGAGGGTCGGCTGCACGAAGAAGCCGGCTCTCGCTTCGCTGTCGGGCGACGCGCCGCCGAACACCAGGTCGCCGCCCTGTGCAACGGCGCGCCGGATCATCGCCTGGACGCGCTCGAACTGCGCCTTCGTGGCCACCGGGCCCAGCCGGGTGGCCGGATCCAGCGGCGAGCCGACCGGCCAGTGGTCCAGCCCGTCCTGGAGGCGCCGCCGGATCTCCGGCACCAGGCGCCGCGGCGCGATCAGCCGCGACTGGCAGACGCAGGCCTGGCCCGAGTTGGCCATACTCATCCGCAGCACCGCGGGCAGGGCGGCGTCGAGGTCGGCGTCCTCGAGGAGCACGGCGGCGGACTTGCCGCCCAGCTCCAGCGTCACCGGCTTCGGGCCTTCGGCGGCAGCCGCCATGATCCGGCGGCCGACGTGGGTGGAGCCGGTGAAGCTGATCCGGTCGACGCCGGGGTGGCGAACGAGCTGTTCGCCCACGTCGGGGCCGCCCCAGACCAGGTTGAAGACGCCTGCGGGCAGCCCGGCGGCATGTGCGGCCTCGGCGAAGACCATCGCGGCGCCCGGAGCCACCTCGCTGGGCTTGAGCACCACGGTGCAGCCCGCGGCGATGGCGGCGGCGACCTTGGCGACGATCTGGTGCAGCGGGAAGTTCCACGGCGTGATGGCCGCCAGCACGCCGGAGGGCACGCGCTCGACGACGCCGTTGCCGACGCGTTCTTCCCAGTCGATCTGGCCGATGGCCTCGATCGCGAGTTCCAGGCCCTTCAGCGGCATCGGCAACTGCATCAGGCCGCCCAGCCACACGGGGCATCCGATCTCCTGCGCGAGCAGGCGCGTGGCCTCGTCTGCGCGCGCGCTCAACTGCGCGTGCAGCCGCCCGAGCGCTTCCCGCCGCTCGTCGAGCGTGCTCCGGCTCCAGGCCTGGAATCCCGAGCGGGCGCTGCCGATCGCACGCTCGACGTCTTCCGTCGAGCACGACGCGACGTGGCCGGCCTCGACGCCGGTGGAGGGGTCGACCACCGGCATGCGGGCCGTGCCGCGCGACGGCAGGAACCGCCCCTCGGCGTAGTGGTTCGCATAGGCGTGCTTCATCGGGGCTCCCCGAGCGGATTCGCCGGTGCGGCGGGGCCGGTCATGCCCTTCATGGGCTGGAGCCGAAGCAGGTGCCACGGGCTGGGCACCACGCCGAGCTTGACCTCGACGAGCACCGGGCCGGGCTCGTCGTTCGCGGCCCGCACGGCGCCGAAGAGCGCTTCCGGGGAGTCGGCCTGGACATACGGCACCCCGAAGGCGGACGCCAGCAGCCGGAAGTCCGGGTTGGTGAGTTCCACCGCCACCTCGGCACCGAACTCCCGCTTCTGGATGGCGCGGACGTTGCCGTAGTGGCCGTCGTTGAAGACCACCAGCGTGACCGGCAGCCCGTAGCGTCTTGCCGTCGCGAGTTCCTGCATGTTCCAGCCGAAGCCGCCGTCGCCCGTGATGGAGACCACGCGCCTGCCGCGCCCGCCGACCGCCGCGCCCAGCGCCACGGGAAAGCCGTATCCCAGGGTGCCCTGGTAGCCGGGTCCGATGTAGGTCCGTGGCGCGAAGACCGGAAAGGCGATGCGGGCCAGGTAGCCCACCTGCGTCAGCTCATTGACGAAGATGCCGTCCTCGGGCATGGCGTCGCGCAGGGCGCGCACATAGGACGCCTGGGGCTCGACCTGCTCGATCTGGGCCGATGCCCACTCCTTCACCCGCCCGGCATCCTCGTTGGACAGCGCCGTGCGCTTCTTCACGCGCGCGCCGAGTTCCCGAAGCCCCTGGGCGGCATCGGCCTGGATCGCCACCTCGGCCGTGCGGGGCGCGGTGAGGTCGTCGGCATCGATGTTGATGTAGATATAGCGGATCGTGCCGGCAGGCCACGAGGGCGTGGGCGTCAGGGCGTCGATGAAGCGGCTGCCCACGACGAGCACGACGTCGGCGTGCTGGAAGACGGCGCGGCCCGCCAGCGCGTTCATGCCCAGGGGGTGCGCATCGCTGATGGCGCCCCGCCCGTTGTCGCTCATCACGACCGGCGCGCCCAGCTTCTCCGCAAGCTCGCGAAGAGGGCCGTCCGCGTCCGCGGACAGCACGCCGCCGCCCGCGTAGATGACGGGCAGCCTGGCCGCGTCGAGCAGGGCCGCGGCTTGGTCGTACAACCGGGCATCCGGCGCCTCGGCAGGCGGCGCGTCCTGTTTGGCGGCGCGGGCCTCGCCCTCCACCTTCGCGCTCAGGAAATCGTGGGGGATCTCCAGGCCGACCGGGCGGGGCCGGCCCGCCTCCAGCTGGGCGAACGCGGCGTCCACGGACGGGGCGATGTCCTCGGGCGAGCCGGCGAGGTGGCTCCACTTCGTCAACCCCTTGACGAAACCGGTCTGGTCCTTGATCTCGTGCAGCAGGCCCAGGCCCTTGCCCAGCCCGGTCGAGTGGATCTGGCCGGTGACGAAGAGCACCTTGGAGTTGGAGGCGTAGGCGGTGGACAGGCCCGCGCCCGCGTTCAGCGCCCCGGGGCCCGGAACCACCATGGCGGCGCCCGTCCGGCCGGTGGCACGGTAGTACCCGTCGGCCATGTACGTCGTCGTCTGCTCGTGGCGGGGGATGAAGAGGCTGATCTCGTCGGGGCGCTGGCGCAGCGCGTCGACGGCCCAGTCCAACTGGATGCCCGGAATCAGGAAGAGGTCCTCGATGCCGTGGCGGATGAGACGGTCGACCAGGACCTGGCCGCCTGTCTTGGATTGGGGTGTGCTCATAGGGATGTGCTGTGGTGTCGGTGAAGGTCGTGCGGTGCGCATCAATGCGCGCGGTGGTGCGTGCGCTGCGCCGTGGGGAACGTCCCCGGCAGCAGGATCCCGCGGTCGACGGACCGGACCTCGGTCCGGCCGCAAAGCGCCATGGTCAGGTCCAGCTCGGAGGCGATGAGCTCCAGGCACTTGCGCACGCCGGCCTGGCCGGCCGCGCCGAGTCCGTAGAGAAAGGGGCGGCCGATCATGGTGGCCGATGCGCCCAGCGCCAGTGCCTTGAGGACGTCCTGCCCCGTGCGTATGCCGCCGTCCAGCCAGACCTCCATCTGCCGGGCCGCGGCGTCCACGATGGCGGGAAGCGATTCGATCGTGCTGGGTGCGCCGTCGAGCTGCCGGCCGCCGTGGTTGCTCACCACCAGCGCATCCGCCCCGGAAGACGCCGCATGCCGCGCGTCCTCGGGATCCAGGATGCCCTTGAGGATCAGCTTGCCGCCCCAGAGCTTCTTGACCCATTCGACGTCCTGCCACGAGAGCGTGGGGTCGAACTGCTTCGAGGCCCAGGTCGACAGGGTGGAGATGCTGTCCACGCCCCGGGCGTGCCCGACGATGTTGCCGAAGGTCCGGCGCGGGGTCCTGAGCATGCCGGCGCACCAGCGCGGCCTGGTCGCCAGGTCGACCAGGTTCGGGAAGGTCGGCTTCGGCGGTGTCGTCAGGCCGTTCCTGCGGTCCTTGTGCCGCTGGCCGGGCACCTGCAGGTCCAGCGTGAGCATCAGCGCCGAGCAGTTCGCCTGCCGGGCCCTGTCGATCAGGGACCGGATGAATGCGCGGTCGCGCATCATGTAGAGTTGGAACCAGAACGGGCGCTCGACATGCCGCGCCACGTCCTCGATGGAGCAGATGCTCATCGTCGACAGCGTGAACGGCACGCCGAAGGCCTCGGCCGCCTTCGCCGCCAGGATCTCCCCGTCCGCGTGGACCATGCCCGTGTTGCCGGTCGGCGCCAGCGCCACCGGCATCGCCACTTCCTGCCCGAGCATCCGGGTCTTCAGGGAGCGGTTCTCCAGGTTCACCGCCACGCGCTGGCGCAGCTTGATCCGTGCGAAGTCGGCCTCGTTGGCGGCGTAGGTGCTTTCCGTCCATGACCCGCCATCCACGTAGTCGTAGAACATCCGGGGCACGCGCCTGCGGGCCATGGCGCGCAGATCCTCCACGCACGTGATGGCGGCCGGCATCGCTTACTTCTGCTGCTTCGGCAGGCCGGCGATCACCTTCGCCCAGCGCTTCGACTCGGCATCGATGAAGGCGTTGAAGGGCTGCGGGCCGAGGTAGGCCGGCTCGGCCGACAGGTTCATGATCTGGGTCTGCACCTCGGGCTTCTCGAGCACGGCCTGGAGGGCGCCGGCCAGCTTCTCGGCCACGGCCGGCGGCAGTCCCTTGGGACCGAACATGCCCATCCAGGCGGGCGCGACGTAGCCGGGAACGCCCGCCTCGGCGATGGTCGGGATCTCGGGCGCGAGCTTGGAGCGGCTGGCACTGGTGACGCCGAGCGCCACCACCGTGCCGGCCTTCAGATGAGGCGCCACGGAGGTCAGGTCGACGATGGCGACGGGAACCTGCCCGCCGATGACGTCGGTGACCGCGGGCGCGCTGCCGCGATAGGGCACCGCGGGCAGCCGGGTCTTCGTCGTGCTGGCCAGCAGCTCGGCCGACAGGTGGTGCGCGGTGTACTGGCCCGAGTTGCCCGTGGGCACCTCGTCGGATTGGGCCGCGGACAGGAGGGACTGCAGGCTGCCGTATCCCGACTTCGCGCCGGCCACCAGGACCAGGGGAATGTCGGCGAGCTTCGCCAGCGGCTGCAGCTGCTTGCCCGGATCGAGGGGCGGTGCGTCCGGCAGATGGGGGCCGATGGCGATCGCGCCGGTCGCGCCCATGCCGATGGTGTAGCCGTCCGGCTGCGCCTTGGCCACCAGCAGCAGCCCCGTGGCGCCGCCGGCGCCGGGCTTGTTGTCCACGACGACCGGCTGGCCCAGCGCCTGGCCGAGTTCCTTGGCCACCACGCGGGCGATGCCGTCGGCCGAGCCGCCGGTGGCGAAGGGCGCGATGATCGTGATGGGCTTGGACGGGAACGCCTGCGCGTGGACGCTCAGGGCCGTCGCGGCGAGGCCGAGCGCACACAGGATTTTCTGGGCAAGGGAAGGGTGCACGGTTTGTCTCCGTTGGTGGTGGTTGGTGGGGGAAAGAGGCTCAGGGCAGGATGCCGGCGCGCCTGAGCATCGTGTCGAAGATGAGGCGGTTCACTTCGCTCCTGCCCGCGACGCGCGTCCGGGGCACGGTGCGCAGGATCGCTTCGGGGATCGGGCTGTTCGGCCCGCTGCCCGCGTCCGACGCGAGCTGGATCTCGCAGGCGCGCTGCAGCACCCACAGCCGGTTGAAGGCCGTGGGGACGTCGGGGCCGACCACGAGGAGGCCGTGGTTGCGCAGGATCATGTGGTTCCTGCTGCCCAGCGACGCCACCAGGCGGGGCTGCTCGTCCAGGTTGGTAGTCACGCCTTCGTACTCGTGGTAGGCCACGTCGTCGTACAGCATGGCGCTGTAGAAGTTGTCGTGGCGCAGCCCCGACGCCTTGGACGCCACCGCGCAGCCCGCCGTCGTATGCACGTGCATGATGCAGTGCGCATCGTCCCGTGCGGCATGGATGGCGCTGTGGATCACGAAGCCCGCGCGGTTCACCTGGCCGGTGCTGCCCGCACGGGGCGTGCCGTCGATGTCGATGCAGACCAGGTTCTCGGGCGTGACCTCCGCGTAGTGCAGGCCGAAGGGGTTGATCAGGTACGCGGGCTTGTCGCCTTCCGGCGCGGGCACGCGTACCGTGATGTGGTTGAAGATCAGTTCCGTCCAGCCGAGCCAGTCGAAGAGCCGGTAGCACGCGGCGAGGTCTTTGCGGATCCTTGTTTCCGATTCCATCGTGGGTTCTCCAGAACGCTACTTGAGGCCGCCGAGGCAGACGTACTTGGTCTCCATGTACTCTTCCAGGCCGTATCTGGCGCCCTCCCGTCCCATGCCGGACTGCTTGACGCCGCCGAAGGGCGCCACGGCCGTGCTGATGAGGCCGGTGTTCACGCCGACCATGCCCGCCTCGATCGCGCCCGCGACGCGCCACACGCGCGCGAGGTCGCGGGAGAAGAAGTACGAGGCGAGCCCGAACTCGCTGCTGTTGGCGATGGCGATCGCGTCCTCCTCGGTCTCGAAGCGGATCAGCGGCGCGACCGGACCGAAGATCTCCTCGTTGGCGACGCGTGCGCCCGGCGCCACGCCGGTGAGCACGGTGGGCTCGTAGAAGGTGCCGCCCAGCGCATGGCGCCGGCCGCCGGTCGCCACCGTGGCGCCGGCCTGCACGGCGTCGGCCACCAGTTCCTCCACCTTGGCCAGCGAAGGCGGGTCGATGAGAGGGCCCTGCTGCACGTCCGCGTCGATGCCGTTCCCGACCCGCAGCCGGGAGACCGCGGCGGCGAGCATGCCGGCGAAGCGGTCGTAGACGCCGGCCTGGACGAGAAAGCGGTTGGCGCAGACGCAGGTCTGGCCGCTGTTGCGGTACTTGGATGCGATGGCGCCTTCCACGGCCGCCTCGAGATCCGCATCGTCGAACACGATGAAGGGCGCGTTGCCGCCGAGTTCCAGCGACAGGCGCTTGAGGGTGGGCGCGCACTGGGCCATCAGCGTCCGGCCCACTTCGGTGGAACCGGTGAAGCTGAGCTTTCTCACCAGCGGGCTCGCCGTCAGGGCGCCGCCGATCTCGGCGGCGCTGCCGGTGACGACGCTCAACACGCCCGCGGGCACGCCCGCCCGCGAGGCGAGCTCGGCCAGGGCCAGCGCCGACAGCGGCGTCTGCGAGGCGGGCTTGACGACCATCGTGCAGCCCGCCGCGAGGGCCGGGGCCGCCTTGCGCGTGATCATCGCCGCGGGGAAGTTCCAGGGCGTGACGGCTGCGCACACGCCGACCGGCTCCTTCCTGACGACGATGTCGCGGTCCGTCCAGGGGGAGGGGATCAGGTCGCCATAGGCACGCCGGGCCTCTTCGGCGAACCACTCCACATAGGCGGCGGCATAGGCGATCTCGCCCCTGGCCTCCGCGAGCGGCTTGCCCTGTTCGCTGGTCATGATCAGGGCCAGGTCGTCCTGGTGCTCGATCATCAGCTCGAACCAGCGGCGCAGGATCCGCGCGCGATGCTCCGCGGTGGTGCCGCGCCAGGCCTTGAAGGCGCGATCGGCCGCTTCGATGGCACGCAGCGTCTCGGCCCGGCCCGCCCTGGGGACGGTGGCCACCTGCTCGCCGGTGGCGGGGTTGCGCACGACAAGGGTGGCGCCGCTGTCCGCGTCGCACCATTCGCCGGCGATGCAGGCCTTCGTGCGAAGGAGCGAAGGGTCCTTGAGTCGAATCATCGATGGGTTCCGGAAGGGGTGGTGCACGGCGCCTCAGACGAACCGGAACTGGAAGCGGCCCAGCGGCCCGTAGTCCGCATCGAACGCATCGCCCCGCCTGGCTGCCACGGGCCGGGTGAAGGAGCCCGCCAGGACGACCTGGCCGGGCAGCAGCGCCTCGCCCCAGGGCGCAAGCTTCTGGGCGAGCCACGCGATGCCGATGGCAGGATGCCCCTGGACGCCGGCGGCCAGGCCAGTCTCTTCGACCACGCCGTTCTGGCGCAGGACGGCGCCGCACCAGGGCAGGTCCACCTCGTCGGGCCGCACCTTCCTGCCGCCCAGGACGATGCCGGCGTTGGCGGCGTTGTCGCTGATGGTGTCGTAGACCTTGCGCATCACCTTGGAGTGGCGATCGAACTGCTCGATGCGGGAGTCGATGATCTCGATCGCCGGCTGCACGTACTCGGTCGCGGCGAGGACGTCCTGCATGGAGACCGATTCGCCTTGCAGCCTGTCCTTGAGGATGAAGGCCAGCTCGACTTCGACGCGCGGCGCGATGAAGCGGTCCGCCGGGATGTCTCCCGGCTCGAAGAACATGTCGTCGAGCAGCGTGCCGTAGTCCGGCTCGGTGATCTGGCTCGCCTGCTGCATCGCGCGCGACGTCAGGCCGATCTTGTGCCCCTTCACCGTCCGCCCCTCGGCGAGCTTGAGCTTCATCCAGGCGCGGGAGATGGCGTATCCGTCCTGGATGTTCATCTCCGGGAAGCGCTTGGAGAAATGTTCCACCTGGGTGCGGGACTTCTCGCTCTCGTGCAGTTCGGCGGCGAGTTGCTGAATCAGGCTGTCTTGAAGCATGGTTGTCTCTGTGTCCTGTTGAATGGAGGGGGTGGGGCTCTCACAGCCGCGACACCGCCTGAAACCCTTCGGCACTGGACGCCTGCGCCTTGGGA
>NZ_JBIQNC010000112.1:0-16923 GCF_044462705.1 Xenophilus sp. | reverse complement strand
GGCGGGCGTGGTGCTGTAGTCGTTTTTTCATCGCCGGGCCGCCCCAAGATGAAAAGCACCCCCTCGGGGGGCAGCGGACCGCGCGAAGCGGGGGAGCGTGGGGGCCATTTTTCATCGCCGGGCCGCCCCAAGATGAAAAAGCATCCCCTCGGGGGATCGGGCAAGCGCGAAGCGGTTGGCCGAGGGGCCATTTTTCATCGCCGGGCCGCCCCAAGATGAAAAAGCATCCCCTCGGGGGATCGGGCAAGCGCGAAGCGGTTGGCCGAGGGGCCATTTTTCATGGAGCAGATGCAGATGTCAGAGAAGATTCCCCTGTTGGTCCTCAACGGCCTGGCGGCCGAGCACCGGGCGCAGATCGCCGCGGTCTACGACCTCACCTATGCGCCCACGCCGGCCGAGCGCGCCGCCGCCATCGCGCAGCACGGCGCGCGCTTTCGCGCCGTGCTCACCATCGGCGTCATCGGCCTGACGGAAGAGGAACTGGCGGCCATGCCCGCGCTGGAGCTGGCGTGCTGCATGGGCGTGGGCTACGAGGGCCTGCCGATGCAGGCGCTGCGCGCGCGCGGCATCGCCACCGCCAACGGCGCCGGCACCAACGACGACTGCGTGGCCGACCATGCCTTCGGGCTGATCATCGGCGCCGTGCGGGGCTTCCATGCGCTGGACCGGCAGTGCCGCGAGGGCGTGTGGCGCGAGTCCATCGCGCAGCCGCCGAACGTCTCGGGCAAGAAGCTCGGCATCCTCGGCCTGGGCGGCATCGGCCGCAAGATCGCGAAGCGGGCGGCGGGCTTCGACATGCCCGTCGGCTACCACAACCGCAGGCCGGTGGAGGATGCGCCGCACCGCTACTTCGACAGCCCGATCGCCCTGGCGCGCTGGTGCGACGTGCTGGTGTGCGCGGTGCCGGGCGGCCCGGCCACGCGGCACCTGGTCGGCGCCGAGGTGCTGGACGCGCTCGGCCCGCAGGGCTGGCTGGTCAACATCGGCCGCGGCAGCGTGGTCGACACCGACGCGCTGGCGGCGGCCCTGCGCGAGCACCGCATCGCCGGCGCCGGCCTGGACGTCTACGAGAGCGAGCCGCTCCCGCCGCAGCAGCTCATCGGCCTGGACAACCTGCTCATCACGCCGCACGTGGCCGGCTGGTCGCCCGAGGCCACGCAGGCCAGCGTGGACCGCTTCATGGCCAACGCCGAGGGGCACTTCAGCGGGCGCGGGGTGGTCTCACCGATCTGATGCCAGGACCGGCGGCCGCAGGGCGGTCCAGGGGCAGGCTCGGTCGTAGGCATGGCCCAGCCGCAGCACGGCCAGGTCGGCGTTCGCCGGGCCGGCGAGCTGCAGGCCCATCGGCAGCCCCTGCGGCCCGAAGCCGGCGCGCAGGTTCAGCGTCGGCAGGCCGGCCAGGGTGAAGGGCGTGACGATCTCCATCCAGTGGTGGTAGGTCTGGCTTTTCACCCCATTCACCGTGTCGGGCCAGTGCAGTGCGGCGTCGAAGGGGAAGACCTGCGCCGTCGGCGCCACCACCGCGTCGAAGCGCTCGAACAGGCGCACGAAGGCGCGGTAGACGTTCGATCGGTAGATCGAGGCCTGGTAGAGCGAGGCCGCGTCCAGGTGGCGGGCCTGCTCGATCTCCCACAGCGCCTCGGGCTTGATGCGCTCGCGGTGCCGCGGGTCGGCCGCCAGCGCGCCCAGCTTGCCGCCCACCAGCAGCTGGCGCAAGCGCAGCCAGGCCGTCCAGTTCTGCTCGCGCGGCACGTCGAGCGTGCAGGGCTCGACGATGCAGCCCAGGCCGGCGAAGGTGGCCAGCGCCTGCTCGCAGGTGGCGAGCACGCCGGGCTCGGTGGGCAGGTCGGGCCAGACCGGGCCGAGCCATCCGATGCGCAGGCCCTTCATCTCGGCGTCGAGCGAGAGCGCGTCGGGCGAGGGCAGGGCATCGGGCAGCGACAGCGGCACCCGCGCATCGAAGCCGGCCTGCACGCACAGCAGGCGCGCCGCATCCTCCACCGTGCGGGCCATCGGCCCCTCGGTACCGAGCTGCTGGAAGAACAGGTCCTCGTCCGGCGAGCCGGGCACGCGCCCGCGCGAGGGCCGGAAGCCGATCACGCTGTTGAAGGCGGCCGGGTTGCGCAGCGAACCCATCATGTCGCTGCCGTCGGCCACCGGCATCATCTCCAGCGCCAGCGCGACGGCCGCGCCGCCGCTGCTGCCGCCGGCGCTCTTCGTCTCGTCCCAGGCGTTGCGGGTGGTGCCGAAGACGGTGTTGTAGGTGTGCGAGCCCAGGCCGAACTCCGGCGTGTTGCTCTTGCCGATGACGATGGCGCCGGCCGCCTTCGCGCGGGCGACGTGCAGGCTGTCGGCGCGCGCCGGGCTCTTCGGCGCCAGCGGCGAGCCCATCGAGGTCGGCAGGCCGGCGGCGTGGCTCAGGTCCTTCACCGCCAGCGGGAAGCCGTGCATCCAGCCCAGGCGCTCCCCGCGGGCGAGCTGCGCGTCGCGCTCCTGCGCCTCGGTCAGCAGTTCTTCGGGGTCGCGCAGCGACACCAGGGCGTTGAAGCGCGGGTTGAGCGCCCCGATGCGCGCCAGCGCGGCGGCCATCAGCTCACGGCAGGAGATGTCGCGCGCGGCGAGGCGGCGGGCCAGCGTGGTGGCGTCCAGGCTCAGGATGTCGGCGTCGTTCATGGCGGGCGTGGCGGCGGCGATGCGAGGAAACCCGAGGGTACCGCGCACCATAATCGCCGTTCATGGAAACCAAATGGCTCGAGGACTTCGTCAGCCTCGCCGAAACCCGCAGCTTCAGCCGATCGGCGCAGTTGCGGCATGTGACGCAGCCGGCGTTCTCGCGCCGCATCCAGGCGCTGGAGGGATGGGCCGGCACCGACCTGGTGGACCGCAGCTCCTACCCGACGCGCCTGACCCCCGCCGGCCAAACGCTCTACACGCAGGCGCTGGAGATCCTGCAGTCGCTGCAGAGCACGCGCGCCATGCTGCGCGGCCACACGGCGGTAGCGCAGGACGTGGTCGAGTTCGCCGTGCCGCACACGCTGGCCTTCACCTTCTTCCCGGCCTGGGTCACCAGCCTGCGCCAGCAGTTCGGGCCGCTCAAGAGCCGCCTGATCGCGCTGAACGTGCACGACGCCGTGCTGCGCCTGGTCGAGGGCAACTGCGACCTGCTGATCTCCTACCACCACCCCTCGCAGCCGCTGCAGCTGGACGCCAACCGCTACGAGATGGTGTACCTGGGCGAGGAGGTGGTGGCGCCCTGGGTGCGGCCCGAGGCCGACGGCTCGCCGCGCTACCAGCTGCCCGGCCGTCCGGGCCGGCCGCTGCCCTACCTCGGCTACGCGCCCGGCGCCTACCTCGGCCGGGTGGTCGACCAGCTGCTCAAGGCCTCGCGCACGCCGATCCACCTGGACCGGGTCTACGAGACCGACATGGCCGAGGGCCTGAAGGTGATGGCGCTGGAAGGCCACGGCGTCGCCTTCCTGCCGCAGAGCGCGGTGCGCAAGGAAGTGCGCTCGCGCAAGCTGGTCAGCGCCCTCGGGCCGGAGTCGGGGCCGCTGGAGGCGACCATGGAGATCCACGCCTACCGCGAGCGGCCGGCCGTGGCCGCCAGCCATGCCGAGGGCGCGGGCCTGGCGCCGCGCCGCGCCGCCGACGCGCTCTGGGCCTACCTGGTGCAGACCCGGGCCGAGCGGGCGCCGCGCTGAGGCGCAGGGCCATCCGGGTGAACACCGATGAACTATGTGTGCCGCGCATTGCGGCTCTCGCAACCGGCATTGGTCGCCATGCGGGCGTGTCTTACAGTGCGCCGTTTCGCTGGTGGGACGGGTCGTGCAAGCCTGCATGGCCTGCGATCCGGCCGGTGAAACCGGGCCATGCAGGAGGGCATGGCATGGAGGCTGCTAACCCCTGGCGTCCCGCTGTCGTCGCCGGCCTGTGCACCCGATTGGGGAGCGGGCGCGCCGCGCACCCGGGAGGCTACGGGTATTCCCCATCAGTACGTGTGTCTAGAATTTCCAACGTGTTTCCCTTAGTCATCCCCAAGGAGCTCTTCATGAAAAAGCAAGCACTGGTTCTCGCCATTGCGGCGCTCGCCACCAGCGGCGTGTTCGCACAGGCCAACGACACCCTCGCGAAGATCAAGGCCAGTGGCAGCATCAGCCTGGGGGTGCGCGACTCCTCCGCGCTGTCGTACACGCTGGGCAACGGCAAGTACGTGGGCTTCCACACCGAGATGGCCGAGCGCATCGTCGACGACCTGAGCAAGGACGTCGGCAAGAAGCTGAACATCAACTACACCCTGGTGAGCTCGCAGAACCGTATCCCGCTGGTGCAGAACGGCACGGTGGACCTGGAGTGCGGCTCCACCACCAACAACGCCACTCGCGCCAAGGACGTCGACTTCGCCTACAACACCTACATGGAAGTGGTGCGCGTGGCCGTCAAGGCCAACTCCGGCATCAAGGACCTGAAGGACCTCAACGGCAAGACGATCGCCACCACCACCGGCACCACCTCCGTGCAGCTGCTGCGCAAGAACCGCCGCGCCCAGGGCCTGGAGTTCAAGGAAGTCAACGGCAAGGACCACGCCGACAGCTTCCTGCTGCTGGAGTCCGGCCGCGCCGACGCCTTCGTGATGGACGCCTCCATCCTGGCGGCCAACATCTCCAAGTCGAAGAACCCGAAGGACTACGCCATCGTCGGCCCCGAGCTGTCGGTCGAGCCCATCGCCTGCATGGTGCGCAAGGGCGACACCGCCTTCCTGAAGGCGGTCAACGCCAGCATCGAGCGCCAGGTCAAGGACGGCTCGCTGGCCAAGCTCTACGACAAGTGGATGGTGCAGCCGGTGCCGCCGAACAACGTCGCGCTGGGCCTGCCGCTGTCCGAAGCCACCAAGGAAGCCTGGGCCCACCTGAACAACAAGCCGGCCGAAGAGTTCGCCGCGAAGTAATCGGCCATGCCGATCCCGCAAACGCCCGCCCGTCGTGGCGGGCGTTTGCCGTTTCTGGAACGCGACATCAGCAGTTGAGGAGAGCCCGATGAACTGGGATTGGCAGGTGTTCTGCAAGGACACCATCGATGGAACCGTCATACCCGGGTGCTTCGGCACGGGTGGCGTCGACACCTATCTCAACTGGATGCTCTCGGCCTGGGGCTGGACGGTGGCCGTGTCCCTGTCCGCACTGGCCGTGGCGCTGATCGTGGGGTCGATCATCGGCGTGATCCGCACCCTGCCCGACAGCCCCTGGCTGGTGCGCTTCGGCAACGCCTGGGTCGAGCTGTTCCGCAACATCCCGCTGCTGGTGCAGATCTTCCTCTGGTACCACGTGGTGCCGGCGATCATCGCGCCCATGCGCGACGTGCCGCCCTTCGTGCTGGTGGTGCTGGCGCTGGGCCTGTTCACCTCGGCGCGCATCGCCGAGCAACTGCGCTCGGGCATCCAGGCCCTGCCGCGCGGCCAGCGCTACGCCGGCATGGCGGTGGGCTTCACCACCATGCAGTACTACCGCTACGTGCTGCTGCCGATGGCCTACCGGATCATCATCCCGCCGCTGACCAGCGAGTCGATGAACATCTTCAAGAACTCGTCGGTGGCCTTCGCCGTTTCGATCGCCGAGATGACGCAGTTCGCCATGCAGGCCGGCGAGGAAACGGCGCGGCCGATCGAGATGTACCTGGGCGTCACTGTCCTGTACGTCATCTCCGCGCTGGCCATCAACCGCATCATGGCCTTCATCGAGAAGCGGGCGCGCGTGCCGGGCTTCGTGGCTGCCGGCGGGACGGGAGGCCACTGATGCTGTACCCCCACGCTCATCACTTCGTGTATTCGCTGTCCCCCGAGGGGGCGCAGGCCTCCCTTGGGGCGGCCCGGCGGGAGGCCTGACATGTTGAACCTCGACTTCGGCTTCTACGACTGGAACGTCATCAGCGGCTACGTCCTCAAGGGCCTGTACTTCAGCGTCTTCCTCACGGTGGTGGCCACGCTCGGCGGCATCTTCTTCGGCACGCTGCTGGCGCTGATGCGCCTGTCGGGCAAGAAGTGGCTGGACACGCCGGCGGCGATCTACGTCAACGGCATGCGCTCGATCCCGCTGGTGATGGTGCTGCTGTGGTTCTTCCTGCTGGTGCCGCTGGCCATCGGCCGCCCGATCGGGGCGGAGTACTCGGCCATCATCACCTTCATCGCCTTCGAGGCGGCTTACTTCTCGGAGATCATGCGCGCGGGCATCCAGTCGATCCCGCGCGGCCAGGTCTTCGCCGGCATGGCCGTGGGCATGACCTACCGGCAGAACATGACGCTGGTGATCCTGCCGCAGGCCTTCCGCAACATGCTGCCGGTGCTGCTCACGCAGACCATCATCCTGTTCCAGGACACCTCGCTGGTCTACGCCATCGGCGCCTACGACCTGCTCAAGGGCTTCGAGACGGCGGGCAAGAACTTCGGCCGCCCGATCGAGAGCTACCTGCTGGCGGCCGTCATCTACTTCATCATCTGCTATGCGCTGTCCTGGCTGGTCAAGCGCCTGCATAAAAAGATCGCGATCATCAGATGACACCCCCAGTCTTCGCGGACTTCGTTCCGCTTCGCCAACCCCCTCAAGGGGGCACATCCTGCGGCCCGGCGAAGCCGGTTCCGCGGATGTTCCCGCATGGCCTGCTCCGCGGCCTTCGGACCGGAAGCGTGGTGAGGCGCCCGAGCGCCTTGGACAACTGATACAGGAGTATTGAGATGGCCGAAAAAATGATCGAAATCAAGAACGTCTCCAAGTGGTACGGGCCCGTGCAGGTGCTCAACGACTGCAACGTGAGCATCGACAAGGGCGACGTGGTGGTGGTGTGCGGCCCCTCGGGTTCGGGCAAGTCCACGCTGATCAAGACAGTGAACGCGCTGGAGCCGTTCCAGAAGGGCGAGATCGTGGTCAACGGCATCAAGGTCAACGACCCGAAGACCGACCTGCCCAAGCTGCGCTCCAAGGTGGGTATGGTGTTCCAGCACTTCGAGCTGTTCCCGCACCTGTCGGTGACGGAGAACCTGACCATCGCGCAGGTCAAGGTGCTGGGCCGCAGCCTGGACGAAGCCAAGACCCGCGGCCTGAAGATGCTCGACCGCGTGGGTCTGATGGCACACAAGGACAAGTTCCCCGGCCAGCTCTCGGGCGGCCAGCAGCAGCGCGTGGCGATCGCCCGGGCCCTGTCGATGGACCCGATCGTGATGCTGTTCGACGAGCCCACCTCCGCGCTCGACCCGGAGATGGTCGGCGAGGTGCTGGACGTGATGGTCAGCCTGGCCAAGGAAGGCATGACCATGATGTGCGTGACCCACGAGATGGGCTTCGCGCGCAAGGTGGCCAGCCGGGTGATCTTCATCGACGTGGGCGGCCGCATCCTGGAGGACTGCTCCAAGGACGAGTTCTTCGCCCATCCGGAGAATCGCCAGCCCCGGACCAAGGATTTCCTCAACAAGATCCTGCAGCACTGAGCCGGCCACCGATAATCGGCCCCATGACCCGCCCCGCCGCCTCGTTCATGCCCATGCCCGCCTCGCGGGCGGGCGCGGCGCTGCGCGCGAGCCAGCGCCTTCGCGGCCTGCAACCGACCGCACCCTCCTGAGCCCGGCGAGCACCCTTCACCTCCTCCTCGCCACATCGCATCGCCGGGCTCCGACCCGGCGTTCGTCTTTCTGGAGTCGTGTGATGTCTTCTTCTTCGCTTTCCTCTTCTTCCTCTTCTTCTTCCCCCGCCTCGGCGGTCCGCGTGCTGACCGAGCTGGACCACGTGCGCATCGGCAAGTGGCTGGACACCCACGCCGCCCAGCACGAGGCGTTGCAGAACCTGCTGGACAACGCCGACCTCGTCGCCTCCGACGCGGTGGCGCCCGACGTGGTGACCATGCGCTCGCGCGTGCAGGTGGCCGAGCCCGGCGAGGGCACCGTGCGCGAGATCACGCTGGCCTATCCCGACGAGGCCGACGCCGCGCAGGGCCGCATCTCGGTGCTGTCGCCGGCCGGCACGGCGCTGCTGGGGCTGCGCGCGGGCGACGTCGCGCGCTGGACGGCGCCCGACGGCCGGGTGTCGGCGCTGCAGGTGCGGGCCGTCGCCTTCCAGCCCGAGGCCAGCGGCGACCTGCTGCGCTGAAAACAAGGAAGCCCCGCGCTGCGGATGCCGCGCGGGCGCTCACTTCTTGCGCGCGGCGATCGCCTTCTCGGCCTTGTCCACCAGCGCGTTGCCGATCTGCGGCTTCCATTTGGCGTAGATCGGCTTGGTGGCCTGGACGAAGGCATCGCGCTCGGCCGGCGAGAGCTGCACGATGTTCACGCCCAGCGCGGCGATCTCCTTGAGCAGCGGCTGGCCCGGTTCGACCAGGCCCTTGCGCGCGATCTCGATCTCCTGCTTGCCCGCGTCGAGCGCCGCCTGGCGCACGATGTCCTGGTCGGCCTTGGTCCAGGAGTTCCACACCTCCTTGTTGACCACGAAGACCAGCGGGTCGGCCACGTAGCCCCACATCGTCAGGTTCTTCTGGCCCACGTTTTGCAGCTTGGCCGCGGTGAAGATGGACATCGGGTTCTCCTGCCCGTCCACCGCGCCGCTGGCGAAGGCCGGCTGCGCGTCGGCCCAGCTCATCTGGGTCGGGTTGGCGCCCAGCGCGGTGAAGGTGTCGACGAACAGCGGCGAGCCGACCACGCGGATCTTCAGGCCCTTGAGGTCGGCCGGCGTGCGCACCGGGTGCTTGGAGTTGGTCAGCTCGCGGTAGCCGTTCTCGCCCCAGGCCAGCGGCACCACGCCGGCCTTCTCCAGGCGGGCGAAGATGTCCTTGCCCACCTCGCCCTGCGTCAGCGCGTCGATGGCGGCGTAGTCGGGCATCAGGAAGGGCAGCGAGAACAGGTTCAGCTCCTTGACCTGCGGCGACCAGTTGATGGTCGAGCCGATGGCCATGTCGATCACGCCCTGGCGCAGCGCGCTGAACTCGCGCGTCTGGTCGCCCTGGATCAGCGAGACGCCGGGGTACAGCTTGATGTTGATGCGGCCCTGGGTGCGCTCCTTCACCAGGTTGGCCCAGATCTCGCCGCCCTTGCCCCAGGGGAAGGCCGGGCCCACCACCAGCGACATCTTGTATTCGCTCTTGTAGTTGCCCTGGGCCAGGGCGGCCTGCGGCAGCGCTGTCAGGGCAGCTGCAGCGGTGGCCAGGGCCAGCAGGGTGCGTCGGAATGTCATGCTTCGTCTCCTTCGGTCGTCGAACAAATCGGTCAATCAGTAACCCAGGTAGTGGGGCAGCCACAGCGCCAGCTGCGGCCAGACGATGACGGCCACCATCACCAGGAACATGGCCACCAGCATCCAGCCGACCCAGCGCACCGTCTCCTCCATGCGCACGCCGGCGATGCGGCAGGACACCATCAGGTTGACCGCCAGCGGCGGCGTGAACTGGCCCAGCGCCACCTTCAGCGTGAGCAGCACGCCGAACCACACCGGGTCCCACTGGTAGTGCTGCACGATGGGCCACAGCAGCGGCACGAAGATCAGGAAGATCGACACGCCGTCGAGGAACATGCCCACCGTGATGAGCAGCAGGATCAGCAGCGACAGCACGCCGTACTCGCCCAGGCCCGAGTGGACGATGGCGTCGGTCACGGGGTCGATCACGCCCAGCGTGGACAGCGAGTACGCGAAGATGCCCGCCAGCGACACCACCAGCAGGATCACCGCCGACAGCTCGCCCGACTCGCGCAGGATGACGAACAGGTCGCGCACCCGGATCGTGCGGTGGATCGCCATGCCGACGAACAGGCCGTAGAACACGGCCACCACGGCCGCCTCGGTGGGCGTGAACCAGCCCATGCGCATGCCGCCGAGGATCAGCACCGGCGCGGCCAGGCCCCAGACGGCCTCGCGCAGGCTCTTCCAGAAGGGCGGGCGCGGCAGGCTCGATTCGAGCTGGCCCATGTTGTGGCTGCGCGCCATCCACACCGCGGGGACGATCAGCGCCAGGCCGGCCAGCACGCCCGGCACCATGCCGGCGGCGAACAGGGCCGGCACCGAGGCGCCCGGCACCAGCACCGAGTACACGATGAAGGCGACCGACGGCGGGATCAGGATGTCGGTGGCCGCCGCCGCGCCCACCACGCTGGCCGAGTAGGAGGCCGGGTAGCCGGCGCGCGACATGGCGGCGATCATCACCGAGCCCACCGCGGCCGCGTTGGCCGGGCCGGAGCCG
Source organism: Xenophilus sp. (assembly GCF_044462705.1). Classification (NCBI taxonomy): domain Bacteria; kingdom Pseudomonadati; phylum Pseudomonadota; class Betaproteobacteria; order Burkholderiales; family Comamonadaceae; genus Xenophilus; species Xenophilus sp. The sequence continues at coordinate 6,717 of NZ_JBIQNC010000112.1, read as the reverse complement.
GAGATGCCGCCCAGGAACATCGCCACCACGATCGCCACCAGCGGCAGCATGCCCGGCCCGCGGCCGACGATGGCGATGGCGAAGTTCACCAGCCTGAGGGCCACGCCGGAGCGGTCGAAGATCGAGCCCACCAGCACGAACATCGGGATCGCCAGCAGCGGGTACTTGCCCAGGCCGGCGTAGAAGTTCTGCGGCACCGCCAGCAGGCCGAACCACTGCGCGTCGGCATTGGCCAGCGCGATGCAGGCCGCGCCCGCCAGGCCCAGGGCCGCGCCGATGGGCACGCCCAGCAGCATCATCGCCAGGAAGGCGACGAACAGCAGCGTCGCGATCATGGCCGCTCCTGCCCTTCTTCTTCCCGCGGCGTGCGGCTGCGCCGGATGAACAGGCCCACGGCGCGCAGGCCGATGCCGGTGCACACGATCGGCAGCCAGATCGAGTACCACCACTGCGGCAGGCCGACGCCCGGCGAGGTCTCCTCGAAGCGCCAGTCGTCCCACACGATGCGCACCGACAGCGCCGCGATCAGGAAGAACAGCAGCGCCACCATGGCCGCGCCGAACTGCGCCAGCCGGCGGCGCCGCGCCATGGAGCCGGACTCGCTGAAGTACTCGATGCGGATGTGCCGGTCGCGCGCCACCGCCGCGCAGCCGCCGATCATGGCCAGCAGAATCATCAGGAACACCGAGAACTCCTCCGTCCAGGCGAAGGACTGGTCGGTGAAGTAGCGCACCAGCACGTTGGCGAAGGTGATGCAGGCCAAGAGGCCCATGATGACGACGGTAGCCCAGTCCTCGATGGCGAGGGGCACCTTCACGGGCTCGTCGGCGGCGGGGATGTCGGTGGGCAGGGGGCTGGCGGCGTCCAGCTGGGCGCCGGGCTCGGGGGCGGAGGACATGAGGTCGGGAACGGCGTCCACGGGCCTTGCTGGGCCGCCCGCGGGCAGGAAGAAATCGACGCGCGATCGTAGCGGGTGGCATCCCTTCGCAGCATGGGGGCTTTCCATGAAGGGCCGCCTTGGCGACAGTCGGGGGATGACCCGCATCGGCCTCGTCTCCGACACCCACGGCCTGCTGCGCCCCGAAGCCCTCGACTGGCTGCGCGGCAGCGACGCGATCGTCCACGCCGGCGACATCTGCGACCCGGCCACGCTCGACGCCCTGGCGGCGCTGGCGCCGCTGCTGGCCGTGCGCGGCAACAACGACCACGGCCCCTGGGCCGATACGCTGCCGCTGCGCGTGGAGCGCGAACTCGCCGGCGTGCGCCTGTGCGTGGTGCACGACATCGCCGACCTGCGCGCCGCGCCGCCCGCCGCCGGCGTGCAGGTGGTGGTGACGGGCCACTCGCACCAGCCGCGCATCGAGCGGCGCGAGGGCGTGCTGTACGTCAACCCCGGCAGCGCCGGGCCGCGGCGCTTCCGCCTGCCGGTCTCGGCGGCGGAACTGCGCATCGCGGGCGGCCGCGTCGAGGCGAGGCTGCACACCCTGCCGGCCGCGCCTGCCTGAACCGCCGGCCGTCCGCCCCGATGGGACAATCCGCCGCCATGACCGACACCCTCACGATCACCCGTCCCGACGACTGGCACCTGCACGTGCGCGACGGCGCCGGCCTGCAGGCCGTGGTGCCGCATTCCGCGCGCCAGGTGGGCCGCGCGCTGATCATGCCCAACCTGCGCCCGCCGGTGACCACCGCCCAGCAGGCGCTGGACTACCGCGAACGCATCCTGGCGGCCGTGCCGGAAGGCTTGCGCTTCGAGCCGGTGATGTCGCTCTACCTCACCGACAGGCTGCCGCCCGAGGAGATCGCCCGCGCCGCCGCGGCCGGCGTGAAGGCGCTCAAGCTCTACCCGGCCGGCGCCACCACCAACAGCGACGCCGGCGTGACCGACATCCGCAAGACCTACGCCACGCTGGAGGCGATGCAGAAGCACGGCCTGCTGCTGCTGGTGCACGGCGAGGTGACCGACCCGGCGGTGGACCTGTTCGACCGCGAGGCCGTCTTCATCGAGCGCGTGATGAAGCCGCTGCGCGCCGACTTCCCCGGCCTGAAGATCGTCTTCGAGCACCTGACGACGAAGGAGGGCGCCCACTACGTGCGCGACGAGGGCGGCGACGTGACGGCGGCGACCATCACCGCGCACCACCTGCTCTACAACCGCAACGCGATCTTCACCGGCGGCATCCGCCCGCACTACTACTGCCTGCCGGTGCTCAAGCGCGAGGTGCACCGCCTGGCGCTGGTCGAGGCCGCCACCAGCGGCAGCCCGCGCTTCTTCCTCGGCACCGACAGCGCGCCGCACCCGGCGCACCTGAAGGAGCACGCGCTGGGCTGCGCCGGCTGCTACACCGCGCTCACCGCCATCGAGCTGTACGCCGAGGCCTTCGACGACGCCGGCGCGCTCGACCGGCTGGAAGGCTTTGCCAGCTTCCACGGCCCCGACTTCTACGGCCTGCCGCGCAACAGCGACACCATCACCCTGAAGCGCGAGGCGTGGACGGTGCCGGAGGCGGTGCCCTTCGGCGAGGCGACGCTCAAGCCGCTGCGCGGCGGCGAAGCGATGCGCTGGCGCCTCGTCTGAGCAAAGGCACGGCCGATGACCGACACCGAAAAAACCCAGCGCATCGCGCTGCTCATCGACGCCGACAACGCACCGGCGGCCAAGATCGACGAGGTGCTGACCGAGCTGTCCACCATCGGCGTCATCAACGTGCGCCGCGCCTACGGCAACTGGACCAAGGGCGCCCTGGCGGGCTGGCAGGACGTGCTGCTGGAGTACGCGATCCGGCCGATGCAGCAATTCGACTATTCCAAGCGCAAGAACGCCACCGACATGGCGATGACGGTGGACGCGATGGAGCTGCTCTACACCGATCGGCCCGACGCCTTCGGCATCGTCTCCTCCGACGCCGACTTCACGCCGCTGGTGATGCACCTGCGCTCCAAGGGCGCGGCCGTCTACGGCTTCGGCGCGGCGCAGACGCCCAAGCCCTTCGTCAACGCCTGCTCGCGCTTCCTGTACCTGGAGGCGCTGGGCGAAGAGGCGGCGCCCGCCGCCACGCCGATCGAGCCGGATGCCGATGGCGCGGCCGCCGCGCCGGCACCGGCGCCGACCGGGCCCGCCGCCCCCGGCGTGCCGGCGCGCCCGATGACGCTGCGCGTGCCCACGCCGCAACTGCGCCAGGACGCGCGGCTCATGAACCTGCTGCGCGACGCCGTGAAGGCGGTACAGGGCGAGGACGGCTGGGCCAAGGTGGGTGCCGTCGGCACGCAGATCGCCAACAAGACGCCGTTCGACGCGCGCAACTACGGCTACGCCACGCTGACCAAGCTGCTGGCCGCCACCCAGGCCTTCGAGATGCGCGACGAAGGCACGCCCAGGGTGGCGGTGCGCGACAAGCGCGCCGCGGCCGGCCCCGCGGCCGCATGACGCCTGCCGCGCCTGCCTGGCCGGAGATCGACTGGCGGCAGCCGGCATTCGCCCCCTGCGGCGACCACGGCAGGCGTGCGCTGGCCTGCCTGCGCGAAGGCGCCGCCGTGCACCAGGCGCTGCGGCAGGCCGCGGGCGCGTCGCCGGCGCCCCGCTTCGTCCCGCAGGCGGCGCTGCCCGCCGGCGAGCCCTACGAATCCTTCATCCACCGCACCGGCGCCGTTCCCACCCGCGACAACCTGCACGACCTCTTCAACGGCCTGGTGTGGCTGGCCTGCCCGCAGGCCAAGCGGCGGCTCAATGAACTGCAGGCGACGGAGATCGTGCGCCGCGGCGTCGGCCCCACGCGCGGGCCGCTGCGCGACGCGCTGACGCTGTTCGACGAGAACGGCGCGGTGCTCGATGCGCCGCTGCCGCTCTGGCAGGCGCTGCTGGCGCGCGACTGGCGGCGCCTGTTCGCCGAGGGGCGGGCGCTGTGGCGCCAGGCGCGGCTGATGGTCTTCGGCCACGCGCTGCTGGAGCAGCTGGCGACGCTGCCGCGCAAGGGCCTCACGGCGCACGTGCTGTGCGCGCCGGCCGGCGCCGCGGCGATCGCGCCGGAGGACGGGGCCATCGCGCAGGCGCTGCAGCCCGCGCACCTCGCGGCCAAGCCCTTCGCGCCGCTGCCGGTGCTCGGCGTGCCCGGCTGGTGCGCAGCGAACGAGGCCCCGGTCTTCTACGACGACCCGGCCGTCTTCAGGCCGGCACGGCGCCCGCCGCCGGCCCGTTGACGAACACGTCGGCGTGGAAGCGCGCGGCCGGCAGGCCCAGCGCCTGCACCGCCGCCTCGCGCACCGACTGCACCATGCCCGGCGAGCCGCAGCAGTACAGCTCGTGGCCCGACAGGTCGGGGCAGTGCGCGCGCAGCGCCGCGTCGACCCGGCCGGCGAAGGCGCCCTCGCGCGCCTCCCCGCTGAGCGCCTCGACGAAGCGGAAGCCCTGCGGCCACTGGCGCTGCCACTTGGCAATGACCGGGCGCAGGTAGATGCCCTCGGCGCGGCGTGCGCCCCAGATCAGCGTGATCGGGCGCTCCACGCGCCGGCGCGCCATGTCGTCCAGGATCGACCTGGCCGGCGCGAAGCCCGTGCCGCCTACCACGAAGACGATCGGCCGGCGCGCGTCCGCCTCCAGCGTGACGGCGCCGAACGGCAGCTCGACCTCGATCGCGTCGCCCGGCGCCAGGCGGGGCACGCGCGCGCTGAAGGTGCCGCCGGGCATGTGGCGCACGTGCAGGGTCAGCGTGTCGTTCTCGTGCGGCGGGTTGGCCATCGAGTAACAGCGGGTGCTGCCGTCGGGCAGCGCGAGCTGCAGGTACTGGCCGGCCTGGAAGCGGGCCCGCTGTCCGGCCGGCAGGCGCAGCTGCAGCACCGAGACGTCGGGCGCGGCGAGCTGGTTGCGGAACACCTTCGCCGTGAAGCGCTTGCGGGCGGACGGGTCGACGCGGTGCCAGGCGGCGGGGCGGATGCGCAGGTCGCCGCGCGGCGCGCACATGCAGAAGAGCACCTGATCGGGCGCGCAGCTCTCGTTGCGGATCGGGCCGCCGAGGCCGGCCACCTCGCCCTCGGCCACCGCGCCGGCGCAGTTGCCGCACACGCCCTTGCGGCAGGAGTAGGGCAGCTCGATGCCGGCGCGCAGCGCGGCGTCGAGCACGCTCTGCGCCGGGCCGCAGTCGAAGGCGGCGTCGCTGTCTTCGATGGTGATGCGATGGTTCATGCCGTCCCTTCCTCCACGCCGGCGCCCGACAGCAGCGCGATGGTGCGCAGCACGGCACCGGGGTCCGCGACGCCGCGGCCGGCGATGTCCATCGCGCTGCCGTGGCCGACGCTGGACAGCAGCACCTGCGCGCCGATGGACAGCGCGCTGGCCGCGTTCGGCGCCAGCAGCTTGACCGGGATGTGACCCTGGTCGTGCAGCATGGCGACATACAGGTCGTGCCGCCGCTGCGCCAGCAGCAGGTCGGCGCCCAGCGGGCCGTCCACGCGCAGGCCCTCGGCGCGCAGCGCCTGCACGGCCGGCTCGACGTGCTGCGCGTCCTCGGGGCCGAACAGCCCGCCCTCCGAGGCATGCGGGTTGATGCCGAAGACGCCGATGCGCGGATCGGCGACGCCCAGCCGCGCGCAGGCCCGCGCGCCGGCGCGCGCCGCCGCGGCGACCAGTGCGGGCCGCAGCCGGTCCAGCGCGTGCGCCACGCTCTCGTGCAGCGTGGCGTGCACGATGCGCAGGCCGCCGCCGACCAGCATCAGGAACACGCTGTCCTCCGGCTGGCCGCACACGCGCGCGACCAGCGAGGGGTAGCCGCTGAAGGCGATGCCGGCCTGGTGGATCGCCGTCTCGTGGTGCGGGCAGGCGACCACGGCGTCGGCCTCGCCGCGGCGGCAGGCCTCGATGGCGGCGCCGGCCGAGGCCACGGCCGAGGCGCCCGCCGCCGGGTCGATGCGGCCGGGCCGCGCCGCCTGCGCCGGCAGCGCGCCGGCGTCCACCACGGGCTGCTCGCGCAGCAGCGCCTCCTGCCCGAGCTGCGATGCCGTGCGCTCCAGCACGGCCGCGGGGCCGTACAGCGTGATGCGCCCGCGCGCCGCGGCCGGCAGCACCGCCAGGGCCTTGAGCGCGATCTCCGGCCCGATGCCGTTGGGGTCGCCGACCGCCAGCGCCAGCCGGGGCGGCGCGACGGCCGCAGGGGTGGCGTTCACAGCGGCAGGGCCAGCAGCGTGTCCGTCACCGTGCTGTCGCACACGGCCACCCGCGAGCGCAGCCGCAGCCCGCCGTCCTGGCGCACGATGCGGTCCCGGTAGATGCCGCTGGCGAACAGCTCGGTCTGGCCGGTGGCCATGATGCGCGCCACCATGAAAGGTGTGCGCGCCTCGGCGCCCGTGTCGTCCTGCGCGCCGAGCAGCGGGATGCCCAGCAGGTGCCGGTAGCGCTGGCGCTCGTAGATGTTGGCCTCGCGCAGCGCGGCGATGCGGTCCTCCAGCATCGCGCGCGAGTCGGCGTAGACGATGCCGGCGGCCAGCCCCTCGCGCTCGTTCTCGGCGTGGGTGATGCGGTAGTGGCAGTCGTCGGTGAAGAAGTCGGGCCACCGCTCCAGCGCGTCGCTGTCGATGGTCTCGGCGTAGGCCGCGTTGAAGGCGCACAGCGCCAGCAGGTCGATCATGGTGTGGGGCTCTTTCACTCTCTCTTTGGGGCCGTCGTGCTCAGACGCCCATGTGCTGCCGGTAGGCCTTCCAGAAGCCGCGCACCGAGGCCTCGGTGGC
>NZ_JBIQNC010000111.1:0-16945 GCF_044462705.1 Xenophilus sp. | reverse complement strand
CCCCCTATGGCCAACATCGCATCTGTTCTCAAATCCGAGATCGCGCGCGTGGCGCGCAAGGAAGTCCGCGCGGAACTCGAGAGTCTCAAGCGGGCGAGCACGCAGCACCGCAGCGCGATCGCGCAGTTGCGGCGGGAGGTCGCCGATCTGCACAGGCAGCTCAAGCAGGCGCATCGGCAGGTGGCCAACGCCTCGCGCGCGCCGGCCGCCAGTGGCGGTGGCGGCGGCGGCGGTGCGTCGGATGGAACGCCGCGGCGCTTCAGCGCGGCGCGCCTGGCCGCGCACCGTGCCAGGCTGGGCCTGTCGGCGGCCGACTACGGCCGGCTGGTGGGCATGAGCGGCGCGACGATCTACCTCTGGGAACAAGGCAAGTCGCGGCCGAAGCCGGAGCAACTGCAGCGGCTGGTCGAAGCGCGTACGCTCGGCCGCCGCGCGGCGCTGGAGCAACTGGCGCAAGGCCGCTGAAGACGGGCCGCTGCGCGGTGCGGGGCCCGAGCCGCGTGGCTCGGGCCCCGTTCTTCTCTTTCCGATAGCTAGAAAGTGAAAGGCTTTCCCATGTCCGAGAACTGGAAATTCGAAACCCGGTCGGTGCACGCCGGCTACTCGCCCGAGCCGACCACCAGGGCCGTCGTGCCGCCGATCTACCAGACGGTGGCCTATGCCTTCGACAGCGCGCAGCACGGCGCCGACCTGTTCGACCTGAAGGTGCCGGGCAACATCTACACGCGCATCATGAACCCCACGCAGGACGTGCTGGAGCAGCGCGTGGCTGCGCTGGAGGGCGGCATCGCCGCGCTGGCGCTGGCCTCGGGGCAGATGGCGATCACCTATGCCATCCAGACCATCACGGAGGCGGGCGACAACATCGTCAGCAGCACGGCGCTGTACGGCGGCACCTACAACCTGTTCGCGCACACGCTGCCGCAGTTCGGCATCAACGTGCGCTTCGCCGACCACCGCGACCCGGCCAGCTTCGGCAAGCTGATCGACGAGCGCACCAAGGCGGTGTTCGTCGAGTCGCTGGGCAACCCGGCCGGCAACATCACGGACATCGCCGCCATCGCCGCCATCGCGCACCAGCACGGCGTGCCGCTGATCGTGGACAACACGGTGCCCTCGCCCTACCTCCTGCGCCCCATCGAGCACGGCGCCGACATCGTCGTGCACTCGCTCACCAAGTACCTTGGCGGCCACGGCACCAGCGTGGGCGGCGCCATCGTCGACTCGGGCAAGTTCCCCTGGGCCCAGCACAAGGAGCGCTTCCGCCGCCTCAACGAGCCCGACGTGAGCTACCACGGTGTGGTCTACACCGAGGCGCTGGGCCCGGCGGCCTACATCGGCCGCGCCCGCGTGGTGCCGCTGCGCAACACGGGCGGCGCGATCTCGCCCTTCAACGCCTTCCTGATCCTGCAGGGCATCGAGACGCTGGCGCTGCGCATGGACCGCATCTGCGACAACACGCTGCGCGTGGCCCGGCACCTGAAAGCCCACCCGGCGGTGCGGTGGGTCAACTACGCCGGCCTGGAAGACCACCCGGACCATGCACTGGCGAAGAAGTACATGGGCGGCCGCGCGAGCGGGCTGCTGACCTTCGGCATCGGTGGCGGCCGGGCGGAAGGGGCGAAGTTCCTCGACGCGCTGCAGCTCTTCACCCGGCTGGTCAACATCGGCGACGTGCGCTCGCTGGCCACGCATCCGGCCTCCACCACGCACCGCCAGCTCTCGCCCGAGGAACTGGCCAAGGCCGGCGTGAGCGAGGAGACGGTGCGCCTGTGCGTCGGCATCGAGCACATCGACGACCTGCTGGCCGACCTGGACCAGGCGCTGGCCGCGGCCGGCCGCTGAGCGCGCCGCCGGCCGTCGCCGTGCCGCCTTCGCCGGCGCACGGGTAGACCGCATCGCCACGGCGGCTGCCCGCCGCCTGGCCCGGAAGAGATCCGTTGTCCATGGCAGCGGGTCTCTTTTTTTGTTTCTTTTCAAATAAAAATCACTATCATTTACAATTCATTCACATGGCCGCTCTTTCTGCCTTGCAGAGGGGGCGGCCTTCCGTTTCCACATCCATCACACCGCAGAACAGCAGCAATGAAGAAGAGGGTCCACACACTGCCGCACGCCGCGGCGCCTGCCGCGCTGAAGGCGCTGGCCGCCGGCATCGCGATGGCCATCCCCGCCCTGGCGATGGCCCAGGCCGCCGCCACCGCCGACACCCTGCCCGCCGTCCAGGTGGAGGCCGCCGGGCAGAGCGAGACCACCGAGGGCACGGGCTCGTACACCACGCCCGGCCCGTCGCGCACGGCCACGCCGCTGGGCCTGAGCCTGCGCGAGACGCCGCAGTCCGTGTCGGTGGTGACGCAGCAGCGCATCGAGGACCAGGGCATGCAGACCATCTCGGACGTGGTGCGCAACACCACGGGCGTGTACCTCAACCAGTACGAGACCAGCCGCGGGCAGTTCACGGCGCGTGGCTTCAACATCAACAACCTGCTGATCGACGGTGTGCCGACCACCTGGGAGCAGCCGTGGAGTTCGGGCGAGATCTTCACCAGCCTGGCCATGTACGACCGCGTCGAGGTGGTGCGCGGCGCCACCGGCCTGACTACCGGCGCGGGCGATCCGTCGGCGGCCATCAACCTGGTGCGCAAGCGCGCCAGCAGCAAGGTCTTCACCGGCAACGTGGAGCTGGGCATCGGCTCCTGGAACGAGCGCCGCGGCCTGTTCGACCTCAGCACGCCGCTCAACCAGGCCGGCACGGTGCGCGCGCGGGTGGTCGGCGAATACTCCAAGGCCGACAGCTACATCGACCGGCTGAGCAAGGAAAACGGCACCTTCCTGGCCGCCTTCGAGGCGGACATCGGCCCGCGCACGCTGCTGACGGCCGGCGTCAGCCGGCAGAAGACCGACTCGAACGGGCCGATGTGGGGCGGCCTGCCGGTCTGGTACGCCGAGGGCGTCTTCGCCAACTGGGACCGCTCCAAGTCCACCACCGCAAGCTGGACGCGCTGGAACACGGCCTACAACACCTACTTCCTCTCGCTGGAGCACCGCTTCGACAACGACTGGAAGCTCAAGCTCAGCTACAACCACGGCGACCGCAAGGCCGACTCGTACCTGTCCTACGCCTCGGGCTATCCCAGCCTGCTCACGGGCGAAGGCATGTTCGCCTTCCCGGCCTCCTACGACGTGCGCACGCGCCAGCACGACTTCAGCGTGCAGGGCAGCGGCGGCTTCCGCCTGTTCGGCCGCGAGCACGAGGCAGCCTTCGGCTATGCGAGCTCCACGCAGAAGTTCAACGCCTACAGCCGCTCGGCGCTGACCAATTCCTTCGTGGCGCTCGGCAACTTCAACCTGCTGGGTGCCGACTACCCCGAGCCCGTCTGGAGCGGCCTGTCGTACTACGGCAAGAGCTACACGCGGCAGGAGGCGGTGTACGGCGCGGCACGCCTGAGCCTGGCCGATCCGCTCAAGCTGATCCTCGGCGCACGCGTGACCAACTACCAGCGGCGCGGCGACGATGTCTACAGCAACCCCTACCGGCTGAAATACGGCAGCGAGGTCACGCCCTATGCCGGCCTCGTGTTCGACGTCAGCAAGGAACTGTCGGTCTACGCCAGCTACACCGACATCTTCCAGCCGCAGAACGCGCGCGACATCAACGGCACCTACATCGAGCCGATCAAGGGCAAGAGCACGGAGGTCGGCGTCAAGGGCGAGTTCTTCGACGGCCGCCTGAACGCCTCGGCCGCGGTGTTCCGCATCAAGCAGCAGAACCTGGCGGTCGAGACGGGCGAGACCATCCCGGGCCTCGGCGGCCTGCCCGAGGCGGTCTACCGCGCCTCCAACGGCGCCACCAGCAAGGGCTTCGAACTGGAAGTGTCTGGCGAACTGGCGCGCGGCTGGAACCTCAATGCCGGCTACACGCAGTTCAGTCTCAAGGACGCGGATCGCCAGGACGTGAACACGATCTATCCGCGCAAGACGCTGCGGCTGTTCACGACCTACCGCCTGTCGGGTGCGCTGAGCGGCCTGACCCTGGGCGGCGGCGTGAGCTGGCAGAGCAGCACCTACGGGAACGCCGCCAATCCGCTCGGGCTGACCCAGCGTGTGGACCAGGGCGCCTTCGCCCTGGTCAACCTGATGGCGCGCTACGACTTCAACGACCGCCTGTCCGCCCAGCTCAACATCGAGAACGCGACGGACAAGAAGCACTACGACACGTTCCAGGCCTACGGCCAGCTCACCTACATGGAGCCGCGCCGGGCCAGCCTGACGATGAAGTACCGGTTCTGATCGCGCGCGGCGGCCAGGACCTCAGCCCAGCCCCAGGCTGCGCTCGCCGGGCAGCAGCGCGCCGGCCTCGATGTCCGGCTCGGACTTCAGCCGCTCGTACAGCGGCGCGAAGTCCGGCGCCGTCATGTCGAACAGCTGGTCGAAGCTGTCGATGACGAAGTAGGTGCTCTGGTAGCTGTCGATCTTGTAGCGCGAGCGCATGGTGCGCACCAGGTCCAGCGGCAGGCGGTGCGGCTGCGGGCTGCGCACCGCATGCTGCAGCTCGCCGACCGAGCTGAGGATGCCGGCGCCGTAGGCGCGCAGGCCCTGTGGCTGGCGGATCAGGCCGAACTCCACCGTGTACCAGTACAGGCGCGCCAGCTTCTCGCCGGCGCCCAGGTGGTGGGCCTTGATGCCGCCCTCGCCGTAGCGCTGCACGTAGTCGGCGAAGGTCGGGTCGAACAGCATCGGCACGTGGCCGAACAGGTCGTGGAACACGTCGGGCTCGACGATGTAGTCGAACTCCTCGGGCCGGCGGATCCAGTCGGTGACGGGGAACCTGCGGTTCGCCAGCAACTGGAAGAAGGGCAGCTCGGGGATCAGCCCGGGCACGGCCACGATCTCCCAGCCAGTCGCCTGCCGCAGCCGCGCGTTGATGTCCTGGAAGCGCGGGATGCGGTCCTTGGCGCCGAGCGAGGGCAGCGCCGCGATGAAGGCGTCGCAGGCCAGCCCCGGCAGCTGCGCCGCCTGGCGCTCGTACAGGCGCCGGTAGGTGTCGTGATCGGCGTCCGTGTAGCTCGCGTAGTCCTGCGGGCAGGTGTAGTCCGCCTGCACCTGGCCGCCGCGGGCGTAGTCGCCGCGCGGCGGGCGCTCCGATTCGCCGTAGACGGCCGGAGTCGGGCTGCCGGTGTTCATGGTGATGGCCGGACCGCCCGCCTCACTTGGCGGCGCTGAGCACGCCGCGGCGCATCTGGTCCAGCTCGATGCTCTCGAACAGCGCCTTGAAGTTGCCGTTGCCGAAACCGTCGTCACCCTTGCGCTGGATGAACTCGAAGAAGATCGGCCCGAGCTGGTTCTCGCTGAAGATCTGCAGCAGCAGCGCGTCCTTCTTGCCGTCGATCAGGATCTTGCGCTTGTGCAGTTCCTCCACGTTCTCGCCGTGGCCGGGGATGCGCTTGTCGACCAGCTCGTAGTAGGTGTCGATGGTGTCCAGCAGCGTGACGCCGTTCTCGCGCAGCTTGTCGACCGTCTTGTAGAGGTCGTCCGAGCCCATCGCGATGTGCTGGATGCCTTCGCCGTGGTACATGTCCAGGTACTCCTGGATCTGGCCGGGCTGCTCCTTGCCTTCCTCGTTGATCGGGATGCGGATCTTGCCGCAGGGGCTGGTCATCGCCTTGCTCTTCACGCCGGTGACCTGGCCCTCGATGTCGAAGTACTTGATCTCGCGGAAGTTGAACAGGCGCTCGTAGAAGTCGGCCCACTCGTTCATGCGGCCGCGGTGCACGTTGTGCGTCAGGTGGTCGATGTAGGTCAGGCCGTTGCCCTCGGGCGCCAGCGCCTCCTCGGCCGTCAGGCCCGGCAGCGCCTCGAAGTCCACGTCGTAGAAGCCGATGTTGCCGATGTCGCCGGGCTTGGCGCCGTTCTTGCCGCGCCAGCGGTCCACCAGGTAGATCAGGCTGTCGCCGATGCCCTTGATGGCGGGGATGTTCAGCTCGCCCGGGCCGGCCTTGTCGGCGAAGCCCCAGGCGCCCAGCGACACGGCGCGCTCGTAGGCGGCCTTGGCGTCCTGCACGCGGAAGGCGATGGCGCACACGCTGGGGCCGTGCTGGCGCGCGAAGCGCTGGGCGAAGGAGTCCGGCTCGGCGTTGACGATGAAGTTGATCGTGCCCTGGCGGTAGAGCAGCACGTTCTTGTGGCGGTGCTTCGCGACGGCGCGGAAGCCCATGCGCTCGAACACCTTGCCCATGGCGGCCGGATCGGGGGCGGCGTACTCGATGAACTCGAAGCCGTCGGTGCCCATGGGGTTGTCCCAGGGCTGGAAGGCGGGGGTGGTGTCGCTCATGAGGGTGTCTCCTGCGTCGCGCGGATGGAAGGGATGGAAAAAGGGGATGGCAGGACTGTAGGGGCGCCGGGGATCAGTTTTTCTGCGTTTTCAAGCCTGTTTTCGATGTTGAAAGCAGAAAAAGTGCAAAATCCATCGGATGGATGCACTTGACAAGCATGATCGCCTCATTCTGCGCATGCTTCAGGCGGACGGCCGTGCCACCTACGAGCAGCTGGCCGAGCAGGTCAGCCTGTCGCCCAGCGCCGTGCTGCGGCGGGTGCGGCGGCTGGAGGAAAGCCGCGTCATCGACCGCTACGTGGCGCTGGTCAAGCCCGAAGCCGTCGGCCTGGGCCTGACGGCCTACCTGAACGTGCGGCTGGAAAAGCACACCGAAACCCACAAGCGCAACCCTATGGACCTGTTCCGCGCCAGCGTACAGACCTGGCCCGAAGTCGTCGAATGCGCTGCCCTCACCGGCGAGATGGACTATCTGCTGCGCGTCGTGGTGGCCGACATGGCGCACTACAGCCGCTTCATCATGGACACCCTGCTCAAGCACCCCAGCGTGCAGGACTGCAAGACCAGCTTCGTGCTCGACCGGGTCAAGGCCACCACCGCGGTGCCCGTCTGAACCCCGCCGCGAGGGTTGCGCAGGCGCCACGGCCGATGGCATTTCGGCCCGCAAGCCGGTAAAAGCACGCACTGCGGTGACATTCCGATGTCACTTCGGCTTGTAGGTTTAGGGAAAACCCTTATATTCCCCCCATGCTTCCTGCACGGACCTTCCTGAGCACGGCGCTGGGCGTCGGCGGCTTCCTGCGCCCGCCGGTGGTGGCGGCGCAGCCCGCCGCCGCACCGGCCCGCGCGCCGGCGCCGGTGCTCGTGCCGATCCGCTCGATCGGGCCGCGCGAGCGCGGCCGCATCCGCCAGCACCTGCTGGGCCTGTCCGAGCGCGACCGCTACCTGCGCTTCGGCTACGCCGCCTCGGACGAGCAGATCGAGCGCTACGTGAGCGGGCTGGACTTCGAGCGCGACGAGCTGTTCGGCATCTACAACCGCCGCCTGGACCTGATCGCCATGGCGCACCTGGCCTTCTCGCCCGACGAGGCGCACGGCGACTGCGCCGAGTTCGGCGTGTCCGTCTCCGAGCACGCGCGCGGGCGCGGCTTCGGCGCGCGGCTGTTCGAGCGCGCGGTGGTCTCGGCGCGCAACGAGGGCGTGAAGATGCTCTTCATCCACGCGCTGAGCGAGAACACCGCGATGCTGAAGATCGCGCGCAATGCCGGGGCCACCGTGGAGCGCAGCGGTTCCGAGTCCGAGGCCTTTCTCAAGCTGCCGGAGGCCACCTTCGACAGCCGCATGAACGAGATCGCGCTGGACCACTTCGCCGAGGTGGACTACCAGCTCAAGACGCGTGCCAAGCAGTTCTGGTCCTTCCTGGCCGGCCTGCAGGAGGTGCGCAGCGGCGTGCGCGCCGCGCGCGACCAGTCTTCGCCCTGAGGCGAGGGCGGCGGGCGCGGTGGCGGCGGCCGCCGGCCATCCGGTATCCTTGTCCTTCCGCAACTACCGCCCCCCGCAGTGGCAGACCCCCACCCTGAGCGCGCGCCCGGACCGGTCCGGGAGGACAAGCGCAGCTTCCTGCAGAAACTCGTCGAGTTCATCAACCCCGGTCCCGATTCCCGCGACGAGCTGATCGAGACCCTGGCCGATGCCGAGGACAACGAGGTCATCGGCGCCGAGTCCCGCGTCATGCTCGAAGGCGTGCTGCGCATGGCCGACATGACGGCCGGCGACGTGATGGTGGCGGCGCCGCGCATGGACCTGATCGACATCGACTCGCCCTACGACGAGCTGCTGCACCTGGTCATCGACACCGCGCACTCGCGCTTCCCGGTGTACGAGGGCGACAAGGAAAACATCATCGGCATCCTGCTGGCGAAGGACCTGCTCAAGCTGCAGCGTTCGCCGGAGCTGAACATCCGCGCGCTGCTGCGCCCGGCCGCCTTCATCCCCGAGAGCAAGGGCCTGAACGACCTGTTGCGCGAGTTCCGCGGCAACCGCAACCACCTGGCGATCGTGATCGACGAGTTCGGCCGCGTGGCGGGCCTGATCACCATCGAGGACGTGCTCGAGCAGATCGTCGGCGAGATCGAGGACGAGTTCGACGAGGAGGAGGACGAGGGCGACATCTTCGGCCTGGCTGACCACACCTACCGCGTCAGCGGCGACACGCCGCTGGAGCGCGTGGCCGAGGCCTTCGGCATCCGCTTCACCGAGGAGCAGGAGAGCGAGGACTTCGACACCATCGGCGGCCTGGTCGCGCACGAGATGGGCCACGTGCCCAAGCGCGGAGAGCGGCATGCGGTGGGCGGCTTCGACTTCGTCGTGATGCACACCCGCGGCGGCGCGGTGCGCTGGTTCAAGGTGTCGCCGGCGCGCGGCGACGACGCCGCGGATTGAGGACGGCCGCGCTGCGCACGCTGGGCTTCCTCGTCGCCGGCCTGCTGCAGGCCGCATCCATCGCTTGGCCCGTCGGCGGTCGCCCGCTGTGGTGGCTGCAGCTGCTGTCGCTGGCGCTGCTGTGCGCGCTGCTCGATGCCGAACGCGCCGCCGGCGCCCGCTGGCGGCGTGCCGGCCTGTGCGGCTGGCTGTTCGGCACCGCCTGGCTGGCCGCCAGCTTCTGGTGGCTGTTCATCTCCATGCACACCTACGGCGGGCTGCCCGCGCCGCTGGCGGCGCTGGCGGTGCTCGCCCTGGCGGCGGCGCTGGCGCTGTACTACGCGGCGGCCTGCGCCGCCTTCGTCGCCTGGGCGCCGGCGCGGCCGGCCGGCGCGGTGCTGCTGTTCGCGGCGCTGTGGACGCTGGCGGAGCTGCTGCGCGGCCACTGGTTCACCGGCTTCCCCTGGGGCGCGGGCGGCTATGCGCACGTCGAGGGGCCGCTGGCCGGCTATGCGCCCTGGGTCGGCGTGTACGGCATCGGCGCGCTGGCGGCGGCGCTGGCCGCCTGCCTGGGCCGGGTGATGCGTGTCGGGCGCCCTGCGCGCGCCGGTGCCGTCCTGGCGCCGGCGGCGGCGGTCGCCGTGCTGGCGCTGGCGCCGCTGGGGCTGCGTGTCCTGCACGGCGACGGCGGCGCCTCGCAGTCGCGCGGCACGCTGGGCGTCGCGCTGCTGCAGGGCAACATCCCGCAGGACGAGAAGTTCGTGCCCGGCGCCGGCATCGGCGTCGCGCTGCGCTGGTACGCCGAGCAGCTGCACGCGTCGTCGGCGCCGCTGGTCGTCACGCCCGAGACCGCCATCCCGCTGCTGCCGCGCCAGCTGCCGGAGGGCTACTGGGCCGCGCTGGCCGCGCGCTTCGCCGGCAGCGGGCAGGCCGCGCTGGTGGGACTGCCACTGGTGGATGCGTCGGGCCGCTACGCCAACAGCGTGGTCGCGCTGCTGCCGCAGCCGCAGGGCGCCTACCGCTACGACAAGCACCACCTGGTGCCCTTCGGCGAGTTCATCCCGCCGGGCTTCGGCTGGTTCATCCGCATGATGAACATCCCGCTGGGCGACTTCCACCGCGGCGCGCTGCCGCAGGCGCCGCTGGCCTGGCAGGGCCAGCGCATCGCGCTGAACGTCTGCTACGAGGATCTCTTCGGCGAGGAGATCGGCGCCGGCTTCCGCGATGCCGCCGCGGCGCCCACGGTGCTGCTGAACGTGAGCAACATCGCCTGGTTCGGCGACACCGTGGCCATCGACCAGCACCTGGCCATCTCGCGCATGCGCGCGCTGGAGTTCCAGCGGCCGATGCTGCGCGCCACCAACACCGGCGCCACCGCCGTGATCGACCACCGCGGCGTGGTCACGCACCAGTTGCCGCGCCTGACGCGCGGCGTGCTGCAGGCGCAGGTGGAAGGGCGCGGCGGCATCACGCCCTACGCGTGGTGGGTGTCGCGCGCGGGCCTGGCGCCGCTGTGGGGGCTCGCGCTGCTGGGTGCGGCGGCGGGCGCGGCCGCGGCATGGCGCAGGCGCCGCGCGGCAGCGCGCTTGTAGGAGGCTGTCGGGCTTGGGCATGGCCCTGGCGGCGGCCCGAAGGGTTGAGCGACACAGCCCGCAGGCCGCGTTGCCCATGCTCGCTGCACATCATGCAGCTTGCGCTGGGCGTCTTGCCTGCGGGCTGTGTCGCTCAACGCAGGGCCATGCCCAAGCCCGACAGCCTCCTAGAATCCCCGGTTCGCCGCGAGCACCCTGTCGTGCCCGCCGGCCCCCTGCCTCGGGCCCATCATGCTGACCTTCCAACAGATCATCCTCACGCTGCAGTCCTACTGGGACGCCCAGGGCTGCGCGCTGCTCCAGCCCTACGACATGGAAGTGGGCGCGGGCACCAGCCACACCGCCACCTTCCTGCGCGCCATCGGCCCCGAGCCGTGGAAGGCCGCCTACGTGCAGCCCAGCCGCCGCCCCAAGGACGGCCGCTACGGCGAGAACCCCAACCGCCTGCAGCACTACTACCAGTACCAGGTGGTGCTGAAGCCGGCGCCGTCGAACATCCTGGAGCTGTACCTCGGCTCGCTGGAGGCGCTGGGTTTCGACCTGAAGAAGAACGACATCCGCTTCGTCGAGGACGACTGGGAGAACCCCACGCTCGGCGCCTGGGGCCTGGGCTGGGAGGTGTGGCTCAACGGCATGGAGGTGACGCAGTTCACCTACTTCCAGCAGGTCGGCGGCATCGACTGCCGGCCCGCCACGGGCGAGATCACCTACGGCCTGGAGCGCCTGGCGATGTACCTGCAGGGCGTCGAGAACGTCTACGACCTGAAGTGGACGGAAGGCCTGAGCTACGGCGACGTCTACAAGCAGAACGAGGTGGAGCAGTCGGCCTACAACTTCGAGCACTCGGACGCGGAGTTCCTCTTCACCGCATTCAACGCGCACGAGAAGCAGGCCCGGCACCTGATGGAGGCGCAACTGGCGCTGCCGGCCTACGAGCAGGTGCTCAAGGCCGCGCACAGCTTCAACCTGCTGGACGCCCGCGGCGCCATCAGCGTGACGGAGCGCGCCGCCTACATCGGCCGCATCCGCAACCTCGCGCGCAGCGTGGCGCAGAGCTACTACGACAGCCGCGAGCGCCTGGGCTTCCCGATGGCGCCGCGAGAGTGGGTCGCGCAGATCCCGAAGAAAGAGAAAGTGGCCGCCTGATGACGAACCCGAATCTGCTCGTCGAACTGTTCGTCGAGGAACTGCCTCCAAAGGCGCTGAAGAAGCTGGGCCAGGCCTTCGGCGAGGTGCTGCTGGCGCAACTGCGCGCCCAGGGGCTGGCCGATGCCGCCTCGCTGCTCACGCCCTACGCCTCGCCGCGGCGGCTGGCCGCGCACGTCACGAACGTGGCCCCGCGCGCGGCCGACAAGCCCGTGTCGCAGAAGCTGATGCCGGTGTCGGTGGGCCTCGACGCGGCGGGCAACGCCACGCCGGCGCTCGTCAAGAAGCTGGCCGCGCTGGGCGCCGATGCATCCGCCGCCGCCTCGCTCAGGCGCGCACAGGACGGCAAGGCCGAGGCCCTGTTCTACGAGAGCGTGCTGCCCGGCGCCACGCTGGCCGACGGCCTGCAGAAGGCCCTGCTGGAGGCGATCGCGAAGCTGCCCATCCCCAAGGTGATGAGCTACCAGCTCGAAAGCGGCTGCGAGCTGCCCGGCTGGACGAGCGTGAGCTTCGTGCGCCCGGCGCACGGCCTGGTGGCCCTGCACGGCGGCGAGGTGGTGCCGGTGCAGGCGCTGGGCCTCGTCTCCGGCCGCGAGACGCACGGCCACCGCTTCGAGGCGGCCGTCGATCCGGTGGTGCTGAAGAACGCCGACAGCTACGCGCTGCAGCTCGAAGAGGAGGGTGCCGTCATCGCCGGCTTCGAGGCCCGCCGCGCCGAGATCGCACGCCAGCTCGCGCTGGCGGCCGAGCAGGTCGGCGGCGGCGCCGAGCCGATCCAGGACGACGCGCTGCTGGACGAGGTGACGGCGCTGGTCGAGCGGCCCAACGTGCTGGTGTGCGGCTTCGAGGCCGAGTTCCTGGAAGTGCCGCAGGAGTGCCTCATCCTCACGATGAAGGCCAACCAGAAGTACTTCCCGCTGCTCGATGCGAAGGGCCGGCTGACGAACCGCTTCCTCGTCGTCAGCAACATCCGCCCGCAGGACGCCAGCGCCGTGACCGGCGGCAACGAGCGCGTGGTGCGCCCGCGCCTGGCCGACGCCAAGTTCTTCTTCGACCAGGACCGCCGGAAGACGCTGGCCTCGCGCGTGCCGCAACTGGCCAAGGTGGTCTACCACAACAAGCTGGGCACGCAGGGCGAGCGGGTGGAGCGCGTGCGCGCCATCGCCACCGCCATCGCGGCCGAGCTGGGCGACGCCGCCCTGATCGCCCAGGCCGACCAGGCCGCACTGCTCGCCAAGACCGACCTCGTGACCGACATGGTGGGCGAGTTCCCCGAGCTGCAGGGCGTCATGGGCCGCTACTACGCGCTGCACGACGGCCTGCCGGCGCCGGTGGCCGACGCCATCGAGGACCACTACAAGCCCCGCTTCGCCGGCGACGAGCTGCCGCGCGGCCCGGTGGGCCTGGCGGTGGCGCTGGCCGACAAGCTGGAGACGCTGGTGGGCATGTTCGGCATCGGCAACCTGCCCACCGGCGACCGCGACCCCTTCGCGCTGCGCCGCCACGCGCTGGGCGTGGTGCGCATGCTGATCGAGCGCGACCTGCCGCTGCAGCTCTCCGCGCTGGTCGGCATCGCCGCGAAGGCGATGGGCCCGCTGCTCACGCAGGCCGATGCGCAGGGCCAACTGCTCGACTTCGTCTACGACCGCCTGGCCGGCCTGCTGCGCGAGCAGGGCGCCAGCGCGCAGGAAGTGGATGCCGTGCTGGGCCCCCGCCCCGAGCGCCTGGCCGAGGTGCCCAAGCGCCTGGCGGCGGTGCGCGCCTTCGCGCAGCTGCCGGAGGCGCCCGCGCTGGCCGCGGCCAACAAGCGCATCGGCAACATCCTGAAGAAGTCGCCCGAGGCCGACGCGCACGTCACCACCGCGCTGCTGCGCGAGCCGGCCGAGCTGGCGCTGTACGAGGCGATGCAGAAAATCGTGCCCGACGCCGACGCGAAGTTCGATGCCGGCGACTACACCGCCTCGCTGCAGGCGCTGGCCGCGCTGCGCGTGCCGGTCGATGCCTTCTTCGACGGCGTGATGGTCAACGCCGAGGAGGCCGACCTGCGCCTGAACCGCCTGGGCCTGCTCGCCTCGCTGCACCGCGCGATGAACCGCGTGGCGCTGCTCGAGCGGCTGGCCGGCTGAGACGGCCGCACCGATACTCGCACCATGCCCACAGCCCCGTTCAAGCTGGTCATCCTCGACCGCAACGGCAGCATCAACGTCCACCGCGACGACTTCGTCAAGAGCGAGACGGAGTGGACGCCGCTGCCCGGCGCGCTGGAGGCCATCGCCCGGCTCAACCAGGCCGGCTGGCACGTGGTGATCGCCTCCAACCAGTCGGGCCTGGGCCGTGGCCTGTTCGACGTGGCCTCGCTCAACGCCATGCACGCCAAGATGCACAAGATGCTGGCGGCCATGGGCGGGCGCATCGACGCCATCTTCTACTGCCCCCACAGCCCCGACGAGCACTGCGACTGCCGCAAGCCCAAGCCGGGCCTGTTCCACCAGATCGGCGAGCGCTACGGCATCGACCTGGCCGGCGTGCCCACGGCCGGTGATTCGCTGCGCGACCTGCTGGCCGGCGCCGCCGCGGGCTGCGAGCCGCACCTGCTGCTCACCGGCATGGGCGAGGCCTGCCGCGGCGTGCATCCGCTGCCGCCCGAGTACCCGCCCGGCACCGTGGTGCACGAGGACCTGGCCGCCTTCGCCCGCTGGCTGCTGGCGCGCGAGGAACGCGAAAGCCTGAAAGTCGCCGTCTGATGGCGTTTCTTCGTTCCCTGGTGCATCTGCTGTGGATGCTGGTCACCGTGCTGCCCTGGGCCACGGTGCTGGTGCTGGCGTCCATCTTCGTGCGCGGCGCGCCGCTGTACTGGTTCGCCGTCGGCTGGCTGCGCGTGGCGCTGTGGGGCGGGCGCTGGATGCTGGGCATCCGCCACCGCGTGCAGGGCATGGAGCACCTGCCGCAGGACCGCCACGCCGGCTGCATCCTGCTGGTCAAGCACCAGTCGACCTACGAGACCTTCCTGCTGCCGACGCTGATGCCGCACCCGCTGGCCTACGTGTTCAAGCGCGAGCTGCTGCACATCCCCTTCTTCGGCTGGGCGCTCGGCCGGCTGGACATGGTGCACATCGACCGCAGCCAGCGTGCACAGGCCTTCCACAAGGTGGTGGCGCAGGGCAAGCGGCTGCTGGCGCAGGGTGTGTGGGTCATCATGTTCCCCGAGGGCACGCGCACGCAGCGCGGCCGGCAGGGCCAGTACAAGACGGGCGGCGCGCGCCTGGCGATCGAGACCGGCGTGCCGGTCATCCCCATCGCCGTCACCTCGGCCAAGTGCTGGCCGCGCAAGGCCTTCGTCAAGCGGCCGGGCGTGGTGGACGTGTCCATCGGCCCGGCCATCTCCAGCCAGGGGCGCAGGGCCGACGAGCTGATGGCCGAGGTGGAGCAGTGGATCGAGGCCGAGATGCGGCGCCTCGATCCCGAGGCGTATCGCGTCGCGGCCTGAAGGGCCTTCCATGCGGCCCCTGGTCCAACTGACGCTCGACCTGTTCGACGGGCTGCTCGCGGCGCCGCCGCCGCGGCCGGACAAGCCCAGGACGGTGCCTGAAAGAACCCGCGCAGACGATGCCCTGCCCGGCGTGCCGCTCGGCGACGCACTGGCGCCGGTGCGCTTCGCGCATCCGCGCGCCAGCCGCGAGGCGCGGCTGGGGCATGCGCTGGTGGCCTACGAGTTCGCGCGCGGCCGGCGCCGCACCATCGGCTTCGTGGTGGACGCGGACGGCCTGTCGGTGCGCGCGCCGCGCTGGGTGGCGCTGCGCGACGTGGACGCCGCGCTGCAGGAGAAGTCGGCCTGGATCCTGCGCAAGCTGGCCGAGTCGCAGCAGCGCGAGGCGCGCCAGGAGGCCACCCGCATCGACTGGCGCGACGGCGCCGTGCTGCCCTTCCTCGGCGCACCGGTGCACCTGCGCCTGGACCCGGCGCACGGCTTCGCCGCCGCCGGCGCGGTGCTCGATGCCGGCGAGGACGGCGGCGGCCGCGTGCTGCGGCTGGCGCTGCCGCAGCAGGCCGGCGTGGCGCAGATCCGCGATGCGGCCCAGGCCTGGCTGATGCGCCAGGCGCGGCGCATCTTCGCCGAGCGGCTCGACCATTTCGCGCCGCTGCTGGGCGTGCGCTGGACGAAGCTGTCGCTGTCCAACGCCGCCACGCGCTGGGGCAGCGCCAGCGCCGACGGCTCGATCCGGCTGAACTGGCGGCTGGTGCACTACCGGCTGGACATCATCGACTACGTGGTGGTGCACGAGCTGGCCCACCTGCGGGTGATGGACCACAGCCCGCGCTTCTGGGACCAGGTGGAGCGCGTGCTGCCCGACTACGCGCAGCGGCGCCAGGTGCTCAAGGACGAGCCGGCGCCGCGCTGGGGGTAGGTAGGCCGCCCGCCCGCAGGCGGCGCGGGCGAAGGCCGGTCGTCAGTCCTCGACGAACGCTTCCTCGCGCTTGGCGCTCACCGACGGCAGCAGCACGATGGCCAGCAGCGCCAGCGCGCCGATCAGCAGGCCCAGCGAGATCGGGCGCGTGACCAGCACGCTCCAGCTGCCGCGCGAGAGCAGCAGCGCGCGGCGCAGGTTCTCCTCCATCATCGGGCCGAGGATGAAGCCCAGCAGCAGCGGCGCCGGCTCCACGCGGAACTGGAGGAACACGTAGCCGACGAAGCCGAAGATGGCGACCATCCACACGTCGAAGGTGTTGTTGTTGGTGGTGTAGACGCCGATGGCGCAGAACAGCACGATGGCAGGGAACAGCAGCCGGTAGGGTACCTTCAGCAGCTTGATCCACATGCCGATCAGCGGCAGGTTCAGGACGATCAGCATCAGGTTGCCCAGCCACATCGAGGCGATCAGGCCCCAGAACAGCTCGGGGTTGCTGGTCATCACCTGCGGGCCGGGCTGGATGTTGTGGATGGTCATGGCGCCGACCATCAGCGCCATCACCGGGTTGGGCGGGATGCCCAGGGTGAGCAGCGGGATGAAGGAGGTCTGGGCGCCGGCGTTGTTGGCCGACTCGGGGCCGGCCACGCCGCGGATGTTGCCCTTGCCGAAGGGCAGTTCGCCCGGCGCCATCTTCAGTTTCTTTTCCAGCGCGTAGGACGCGAAGGACGACAGCAGCGCGCCGCCGCCCGGCAGGATGCCCAGCGAGGAGCCCAGCGCGGTGCCGCGCAGCACGGCCGGGATCATCTTGCGGAAGTCGTCCCCCGTCGGCCACAGGCCCTTGACCTTGTTGGTGAAGATCTCGCGCTCGGTGTCCGGCTGCGACAGGTTGCCGATGATCTCGCCGTAGCCGAACACGCCCATCGAGATCGCGATGAAGCCGATGCCGTCGGTCAGCTCGGGGATGTCGAAGGAGAAGCGCGCCACGCCGGAATTGACGTCGGTGCCCACCAGGCCCAGCAGCAGGCCCAGCACCACCATCGCGATCG